>DAOUSM010000023.1 GCA_030627225.1 Candidatus Bathyarchaeota archaeon
GTAACCTTGAACTCTCTTCATAAACAGATGGGGGTTGTTTTGCAGGAGCCTTTCCTCTTTTCTGGAACAATCATGGAAAACATAAAATATGGAAAACTAGACGCATCAGACGACAAGGTTAAACGTGTTGCAAAGATTGTTGGAATTCACGAATTCATAAACAATCTTCCGCAAGGATACGAGACTGATGTTGGTGAAAGAGGAGCGAGGCTTTCTGTTGGACAAAAGCAAATGGTGTCTTTTGCAAGGGCTCTTCTACGTGATCCTCCAATCTTAATTCTAGATGAGGCAACATCAAGCGTTGACCCATACACCGAACTAAAAATAAAGGAGGCACTCGCAGTTCTCCTGAAAAATAGAACATCGCTTGTCATTGCACACAGACTTTCAACTGTTAGGAACGCCGATAACATTTTAGTTATTAATGAGGGAAAAATCGTAGAGGAAGGAAATCATACAGAACTTATGAAAAAGAAAGGAATGTATTATCGCCTTTATAAGAAACAGTTCAAAGACTTATGATCAAAATGACTTAAGATTCAGCAATTAAAGATCTTTTACCATAAAACTCGTGTTCAAACTGTGACCTCCACTCATGGAAACCCAAAATAATTTTGATAGTAGTTTTTTCCCGCGCCGTTAGGTCCGATTAAACCAGTGATAGTGCCCTCTTCAACGCTGAGGTATAAACCGTCAACTGCAACCACCTTACCATATTTCTTCACCAAATCCTCAGCTACAATTAAACTTATAATTCCTCATCAGTCTTCTTGCTTACTATAAAAGCGATATAAAAAGATTCTCAAACAAAATCAGCTAAATATTCACACAAGTACCTGAACAAAGTTTAAACAAAACCTTTGCATATCATATCGAAAGGTGTAACGCTGTTGAATCGATTATATCCAGAACAGCCACTTATAGGAGTAGGAGCAGTCATAATCTGCAACGGTAAAATTTTACTTGAAAAAAGAAAAGGTGAGCCTGGAAGGGGTAAATGGACTATTCCCGGCGGCTTAGTGGAATTAGGCGAAGGCACTGAGCAGACAGTGATAAGGGAAATTAAGGAAGAAACCAACCTCGAAGTTGAAAAGCCCGAACTCATTGATGTTGTCGACAACATAACTATGGATGAAAATGGCAAGATAAAGTATCATTTTGTAATAGTTGACTATTTTGTGAAACTCAAAGGTGGAAGGCTTAAAGCTGCGGATGACGCTGCGGAACTAAGATGGGTTACATTTGATGATGTGGAAAACTACGATTTAACAAAAAGTTTTAGAGAATTCTTTCAGAGAAATAGGCAGAAACTGGAAAAGCTTAATTCATGTCTTTGAAGAATAGTCTTGTTTCCCCCATGGTTTTGACGTCTAAGGCTTTTACTTTTACAACCATTGGAAAGTCTTTCACAACTTTTCCAAGCACCAAGCAGTAGTGTGGAGGCAAGTCTATAGCAATGGATTTAACTGTTTCTGCGTCTACTCTGGCTGCCCGTGAAACAACTTCTAAATCATGTTCGTTTGTGAAGTTGAAGAGGAATATGTTGTCTGCTTGGCGGTAGATGTTTTGGCGGATTGTGTCTGGTTGGTTTGTTATGAATGTTGTGAATATTCCAAGATGCCGCATACGTGTTACAATGTCGTCCCAATAGGTTTCACGCAGGTAAAGATGAGCTTCCTCAGCGAAGAGAAAGACAGCCTTAAGCTTCCAGCTCGTTAACAATTCAACGAGTTTTCCAAGCAGATATTCAACAACTATCTGGCGGTCAATGGAGGAAGTGTTCCGCAGGTTTACTATGATGGCGCCGCCTTCTTCCTTAGCCTTAAATAGGCATTCTTCTAGGAGCATGGCTTCAGCGACGTTGTCTGTGAAAAAGCCGGAATTAATCAAAGCATAGTAGCGTGAAAATAACGCGTCTCGGACGTGTTGGTTGCAACGCCAGTTGCGTATGGCTTCGCCTAACTCACGCAGAACAAGATTGCCTCTTTCTTTTAGGGATTGCCATATACGTCTAAACTCGCGGGCAGAGGTGCCAGGCAAGTGGAGCGCATGTATGAGGATACTCAATAGGACATGAAGATGCAACTGTTTTAGGGCAACCTTAAAGTTTTGGGAAGGCGTTAAAACGTGAATTTTATGGTAGTAGGCATTTCTCTTTCTGTCGGCTGTCATGCCTAAACTTACATATTCGCCGTTTAAATCGAAAACAACAACCGTGGCCTTATACCGTATTAAGTTTAGCATCAGAAGTTTGGATAAATGGGATTTGCCTGTCTCCTTCTTCCCAGTTATTATGTTTAACTTTCCATCCAAGGATGAAGCATCTATTGTCAGGAACGAAGAGTCTTTTGTGCCGCCTAAAACTATTGGAAGTTTTCCATCAATTTTTGCAAGTTTAAGCAATGTTGGAATTGGCAGCTTTCTTATTGCTGATTGGGAACGTGAGGGAAGCCATGAATTATTGGGACTTAAACCTTCATTTTCAACGGTTGCGCGGATTTTGCAAATGTTCAACCTAGCATCTTGAATGTATGTAATGTGTGGAGCAATTTCTAATGGGTCAAAGTCTTCGCCTTGCATAAGCTCTCCACCGTCCGGGAGACTGCGAAGGAGTTCTTCAAGAATGCCTGGAATACTTGCGAATTGAACATCAATTACTTGAACGATTAACGCTTTTGTAGCCTCAACATCTTCAATAAGTAGATAGTCGCCTTTCTCTACGGTCTCGTTTGGGAAGCTCAAAATCTGAACAATGTTACCCTCTTTCTTGTATAGCTTCATGAACGCCTTTCACCTTTACCAAATGGTCCAAACAAAAGCCTATGCATGTCTGGTCTACTGATGATCTTAAGCCCGTATCTGCGTGCAATACAATGCTGCATGGCTATGACCTCGTTTGCCGTGAAGGTGCAGAGGATGTGTGCTAAACGCAGGGTTTCGGGGTAGCTTTGTGAAAACAAGTCGGATCCCAAAAGTTTTTCAACCGCTTCAATTCTACGCTCAATAGGAACCTCTTTGTCGATGTCTAGTCTAAAAGCATAGTTTCCCTTGGTCAACCTGGCCACGTAAACATCACCTAACAAGACTATTGGAGGTTTAGGCTTCAAACCAGCCATCTCAAGCATGTAAGGAGGCTTGTACCTAAGTAGCACGTCTGTTATGAGATAGCCATTAAATCTTAGACTGGTCATTTTTGAGAAAGCCAAAACAACATTGTTCCTCTTTCTCGCGGTGGTTAGAATTTCTATCATACGCTGTGTTGGAGTATCCGCAATTCCAGAGGTTAGTGAGCCGTCAAAAAGGATTAATCCATTGCTTATTGTCTTTGAGAGCATTTTTTGCAGCCATCTTTCAAGGAGATTTGCTATGCGCGTTGGCATCTGCAGAAGATTTGGCGAGCTT
Organism: Candidatus Bathyarchaeota archaeon; assembly: GCA_030627225.1. Lineage (GTDB taxonomy): Archaea > Thermoproteota > Bathyarchaeia > Bathyarchaeales > Bathycorpusculaceae > DAOUSM01. The sequence goes on from DAOUSM010000023.1 coordinate 3,403, forward strand.
TGACGGCTATGCTCGTGTGGAGAGTTAAAGTATGCCCTTCGTAACGCGTTGTAGACTTCTTTTTTGTTTTCCTCTGTTATGTGAAATATGAAGGGCCCAAGTCTTATGTATCTGTAGCTCTTGTTTTGTTTCCAAACGTTTGCTCCTCTGACGGCTATTAATATGCCCGTGCTTGTTTCGCCGATTTTTATGCTTGATGTGTCTACTGCCGCAACTAGGGTTTTTTCGGGTTTAGGCTTTAGTGGTATTGGTTGCAGTTTAGGCTGTAGTGTTTGTATGTGCTCTTCTGAGCTGTTGTTTTGTTGAAAAGTTTGTTGATTTAGTTGAAAAGGCTGGTTTTGCACGTGTTTGAGTGAGTGTATGCTTAGTTCTATAAGGCGTTGGGGTAATGTTGTGTCTATGGTTGGTTGTGGAAAATTATATTTTGGTGTTGTCGTAATAGTGTATTGTTGAATCACCAAGATTCACCAATAACCAACTGTTTGAGAAAGGGATATTTAAATGTTGTGCATGAACAAGATGCGCAATTCAATAGGCAATAGGTGAAAAATTGACAGAAAAAGAAGCAAGACCACCAATACGCGTAAAGATGAAAATAGGAGAAATAGAATTCGAAATAGAATGCCAAGAAGAACAACTCCAAACAACAGTCGAGAAAATCCTCTCAACAATAACAGAAAAACTGAAAGAAACACCGCTGATCACAGAAAGAGTTGCACCGCCACCAAGAGCCGAAACCTGTAAGAGCTTAATCCAAAAACTTTGGGAAGAAGAATGGTTTGCAACTCCTAGAGGCTTAGGCGAAGTACACAGCGAAATGGCAAGACGCGGATTCCACTACGACCGCACAGCCGTAGCCCACGCCCTAATAGACCTAGTCAAAGACGGAATACTAACAAGACAGGGAAAACCAAGAAGATATCAATACGCTCAGAAAAGACCGCCGTAGAATTCCTATGAACATAAATGAATACTTTTAACGATTAAATGCTTATTTTTGCCTTGATTTTTGGGAGAATGTCCCTTTGCATCTGAGCAACGCCAAAAGTTGTAATCTTATATTTTCCGTCAACAGTTTTTGTTACTATTTCGCTTTTGACGAGTTCGCCGAGGCGTGTACTCGTGATTTTAGCGCTTTTTCCAAGTTTAGCTTGGAGTTCCTCCCTTGAAACAGCATCACTCTCTATTATGCCTAATTTGTAGCCTATGTAACTGGCTAAAAGCTGCAAAGCCAAAGTCTCATTATCTGTCAGCTTATCCCTTGAAACCAGAAGATGCGAGCCTTCTTCTGTAAAAGCAATAATGTTTTCACAGTCTTTGATGAGTTTTTGCAGATCTACTGTTAAGACCAGTTTCTTTGAAATCTCAAATGCTGGAATGAACTCGCTGAAAAACTTGTTTATGCTTATCCAAACATCATCGACGCGGCCGGAAAAAGTTTTTTCAATGTCTTTATATTTGATTTGGACTGTGATTTCGTCCTCTCCAAGGGTCAACTCATTTTACCTCTAAGCCTAGCTAAAACCTCGTCTTCAATCCACCTTTCGCCTTGCACAGTCAACTTAAACTCCGGTCTATTCGGATCTGGTTTGAAAACTTGCCCTCTTTTGGTCATTTCGTTTAGGCGGGCTGGGACCATGGATTTTATCCCGCTTGATTCCAGCAGCTTCGTTATCTGAGCTGCCGTGTTCTTCTTCTCTTCAGAAGCGTATAAAATTAAGCCTATGGCTTCATAATGTGTGAGTTTCTCGCGAGTTATTACGACGGGCCCTTCGGTGGTGAATTCAACCACGCCCTTTAACTGGATTGCCGCTGTTGGAGCCAACCTTCTTGAAACAAGATCTGCTGTTTTTTCCATGAAATCATCCGGAAAAGTCTCAAGCATTTTGAGGATTTCCTGTGGGCTTTCACCTTCAATGACGATTTCGCCGAAAGGCGCCTTTATTCTCGCCTTTACTTTTCCCATTTCAGCTTCTCCTTTCAGCTAAAATTTCTTCTTCCGCAAGAATGTAAACATGCCCAGCGTCAGTCTTCCAACGCCTAACTTTCCCCTTCTTGACAAGCCCCAACAAAACTCCTGCCAAAGTGCGTCCCGGGTAGCGCAATCCATTAGCCTTCAAAGCCTCTTTTAATTCGGCAAAGGTGCGGGGACGCCACTTTCCCCAGTCAGTCTCAAGAACATTTAAAACAGCTTCACTGCAACTTTTGGCACGCAAAATTTTAGGATATTTCTGTACTGGAGTTTTTTCTTTTGCAGCTGCTGTTTTGACGGTAAGCGTTGCCGTTGTTCTGGGTTTGAGACCCTCAAAAGCTTTGTAAACTTCAGCCATTAAGCTTGGCAGTTCTTTAATTGTTTTCAGAACCTCTTCACGGGTTCCATTGACCTCTACTTCGTACTCGCCCATTTTTACGCGAAAAGCGAAATTCCCTTTTTGTTCTCCCTTAACCATTCTACTTGGCAAATTTATCCCGAAATATAAGAGGCGTTAACTCCTTTTAGAATTTACGTATTTTGATATATTTCTGGTTGGAAGTGGTTTAATATAAGCACTTCAAGAGGAATACGCTTGGCTAGAAAGGGAATTTTCATATGGCTCTTCAGCGCCCTAACCTTCATAGCACTCATACACTTAGTTGAAGCAATTTCCGTCCTAGTCTTTAACAACCAAATCAAACTTCTTCAGCTATACCCGTTCACAAACGAGAAACTGCAAGCTATAACGCCAACCATGTATTTTTGGGGAAGCGCCATCGCAACTTTAATTCTCTGGGGAATCACATGCCTCATAGCCTTTGAAAACCCTGTGGAAACCTTCCTAAACAAGATGCTTTCAGACGCAAAAAAACAAAGCACCGTTGAAGCCCAAATGTTAGAGACAAAAAGTGAATTACTTGATGCAATGAACGAGACGGTGGAAATGAACAATACGCTTCTAGCACAGGTTAAGGACATAATATACAACATAAGAACAGAAGTTAAAGAAATCCAACCATTAAACGAGAACGTCGAGAAACTAAAAACCGAGTTAAGCCACTTAAAAAGGGAAATCAAAAAGTTTGAAGAAAACATTAAGCATCCAAAAAAATGTCCAACCTGTGGAAAACCAATACTACCAGAATTCAAACTCTGCCCATACTGTGGTGAGAACATAAAACTGTTGCCAGAAACAGTGATCGCATTACAGAATTACAAGTGAAATATCCTTCACTCCAAAAGTTCTTTCAGTTTTTCTTTTAATATCTTGCTGGCTACGGCAGCGTTCACTCTGCCCCGCAGATTTCTCATAATGATGCCCATAAGAATGCCGAAACTATTTTCACCTCTCTCTTGAATCAAGCTTCTGTTGTCTTCAATCATCTTTTCAACAAACGCCCTAAGCTCATCTTCGGAAATAACTTTCAAACCAAGGTTGTTAATCGCTTCTTGAATGCCTTTGTTCTCGTGCTTTGACAGCCAAACGACTATGTCTGGTATAGCCTCTTTCGTCAATTCTCCAGAGCTTATTTTGCTGAAAATTTCTCGCATTTTGTTTTCTGAAACCTTATCAATCTGAACACCGTCACGTTTTAATGCCTTTAAAGTTTCGGTTAAAAACACAGCCACAGTTGTCGGTGAAACTTTGCTCTCTTTCACAATAGTTTCAAACAGTTCATCGTATTCGGAATCCAAAATTTGCCTAGCTAATTTTTGATTTAGCTTACACTCCTTCATCAAACGTTCAAATTTTCGTTCAGGCGGTTCTGGCAATTGAGAACTAATTCTTCTTACGTAGTCTTCTGTTATCTGTATCGGCGGGATGTCTGTTTCCGGATACATTCTTGCCGCTCCAGGCCTCGGCCTCATGTAACGTGTTGTTCCATCAGGGTTGGGTCCTCGGGTTTCTTCCGGCACACCTCTCATGGCTTCTCGGGCCCTTTCCACAACAGCCTTTAACGCGTCCCCAGCATTTTCTGGGTTGTCTGCAACAAATACCAAGGCGTCGTGTTCTTCCGCTTTGACGGCTTTTCTCAGCTTTTCCACTTCTTCTCCTGTTATCCCGTAGGCTGGCAGTTCGTCAGTGTGAAATATTCCGCCAACTCTTCCCCAGAACCGTGCTCTGTCAGCCATCTCTGTTCCTAAACGAAAACCTGGCATCAACTCACGTTTAAGAAAACCCTTGAATTTTGGAAGCTTCACGGCTAGGACCTGCATGTTTTTGTCTAATGCTTTGCGGATAACCTTACATTTTGTCTGCTTAAAAACGTCTGTCACGTTAAAAAATTCCTCTTTTATGTCCTCTTCTTTTACCCCGCTTTCTCTCAGTTCTTCGCTTATTTTTATAAGGTTCAATTGACGTTGAACCTCATATTCCACAACAAGGGGGAGCAGTTCAAGTTCCTGAACTCCCTTAATTTCTATTAGTGCACCGTTGGGAATTGATATGTTTATGTCTTGGCGGATTGTGCCTAAGCCTCGCTTAACTTTTCCAGTAGCCCTCAAAATTCTTCCTATCGCTAATGCGACTTCTCCAGCTTCCTTAGGTGAATTTATGACTGGCGCTGTTGTAACCTCTATTAATGGTATGCCTAAACGGTCTATGCGATAATGTATTATGTTGCCTTCTTGACCCATTTTTCTCGCTGCATCTTCCTCTAGGCTTACATGCTGAATAGGCACAGTTTTTTCTCCAACCTTTACTTCACCGTTTAGGGCTATTACGCATGTTCTCTGGAAGCCCGTGGTGTTTGAGCCGTCTATGACAGTCTTACGCATCACATGGATTTCGTTAACAGGCTTGGCGTTCATCATCAAGGCTGCCTTTAAGGTTATTTCAACAGCTTCCATGTTTAACGGATGCGGTGGCTCCTCATCCATCTCAACAAGGCATGAAGTTCGCCTATTCGCCTCGTAGAGAATTTTTACTCCTTTTTGAAATTCAAAGTAGGCTGCAGGGTCTATTTGGCCTAGCTCGCTTTGTGTTGGCCGAAGCCTACGTAGAAAAGTGATTTCCGGTTCTTCTTTGAAAAGCTCTGGTTTGCAGTTGCAGAACAACTTTGCAGAAGTGTCCAGTTGCTGGTGGATTTCTAAGCCAACCTTCAACCCGATTTTCTTATAATCTATTTTCAAACACTTCACCCTTCAACGCCTATTTTCTCAGGAAGAGTTCGCGGTGAAAACTCCCCCGCAATGTTTGTTTTCAAGAGTTTTTTGGCTTCTCTTACATCTTGGGTTTGTCCAAAAATCCACATGAGCTTGACTGCAGCTGTTTCTGGAAGCATGTCCTCCAAAGGGATTACGCCTAAAGCCAACAAATCGCGGCCTTGATCATAAACATTCATGTTTACTCGTCCCCAAATGCACTGGGAAGTCATAGCCACTATCACATCGTGTTCTACGGCTTTTCTTATCGCCTCAAAACAGTATCTGCCCACATGCCCTAAACCTGTTCCTTCAAGAACTATGCCCCTATAGCCTTTTTCCACATACCAATCGATTACTGCTGGGTTCATGCCTGGATAAAACTTTATTAATGCAACTTTTTCGTTGAATTCAGGCTTTAGCACAAGTTTTCTCGCTGGGTTGCGTTTGCGATAGTCTTCTATAAGCATGGTTATTTTCTGGTCATGCATCCTTGCCATGGGCGATGCATTCACGGATTTGA
>DAOUSM010000038.1 GCA_030627225.1 Candidatus Bathyarchaeota archaeon
ACAATTGTATAAGGAAGAGCTTGTCAAGAGCTTCGAGAAAGTCTTCGAGATAGGACCTTTTTTCAGGGCTGAAGAGTCACATACAAGACGTCATCTAAGCGAATTCGTGTCAATAGATATTGAGCAAGCATTTGCCACAGCTGAGGATGTAATGCGATTACTTGAACAACTGATGCAATACGTTTGCAAAGATGTCGATGAAAAATGCCAAAGAGAGCTGGCAACGCTGAAACACAGCATAGAAGTGCCAGAAACACCCTTTAAACGCCTAAGATATGATGATGTGCTACATGACTTAAGGCGTGAAAGGATAGAAATTCCATGGGGCGAAGACATACCGACACCAGCTTTAAGAACATTAGGCAAAGTCCACCCATACTTCTACTTCATAACCGACTGGCCAACCCGTTCAAAAGCGTTCTACATAAAACCACGGGAAGACAATCCAGAGCTATGCGAAGGCTTCGACCTCATGTGGCGTTGGATAGAATTAGCCTCAGGCGGTACAAGAATAGCATCTAAAGAACTTCTGATAAAAAGGTTGAAAGAGAAGGGCCTAAAACCAGAATCCTTCAAATATCACTTACAAGCGTTTGATTATGGTATGCCGCCTCATGCTGGATGGGCTATAGGTTTAGAAAGACTAACAATGATGCTGACTGGAAAAAAGAACATAAGAGAAGTGACGCTTTATCCAAGAGACAAATTCAGGCTTACACCATAAAATTTTCAAGAACCGAAAAATCAGACCTCCTATAGATTTTAAGGCTAATGATAACCCTAAGCCAGTAGAATAGCCAACCATATAGTTTCGTAGGGGGTTAACATGCTTTTTAGTCAAAGGTGTTATAAAAGTTGATAAATAGCTGTCTTCTTATTCCCAACCATGGGAGAGCAGTTAAAAATCGCGTGCGGAGTATTCGGTGCAATAAATTTCCAAAAACAGCCCATATTCCCCTACATATACTGGGGTTTAAGAGCCCAAAACCATAGGGGTCACCAATCCCACGGTTTCCTCACATACAATAATGGAAAATTTCACGTTCACAGAAGCCTAGACCTCGTGCCAAAAATAAAAACAAACGCAATCCAACAATGGTTTGGACGCCTACCCGGACATATAGGCATCGGAAACGTTAGATACACAACCTCTGGAAAAACAGATGAAAAATCATTGATAAAAGGTACACAACCAGTCACAGCTTCAAAAAACGGGTTTAAACTGGCTGTTTCCTTCAATGGCAACGTTGTCAACACATTTCAGCTTAAAAAAGAGATAAACAAAGAATTTCCAAGATTCTCATACGAATGCGATGCAGATCTAATCTGTCACAAACTCTTAATAGAGTTAACAAAAGGTAAAGATTTAGCCTTAGCCGTTAAGGCGTGCATGCAAGAAATCGAAGGGGCCTTCTCAGTGGCCGGCATAACAAAAGAAGGCGAATTCTTCGCCTTCAAAGACCCGTATGGAATAAGACCGCTATGTTCTGGCCACAGCGAAGACCGCTCCATTTATGCCTTCTCATCAGAAACCGTTGGCCTAGACATAAATGGCCTTGAAAGGGATTTTGAACTTGAACCCGGCGAACTCGTTACAGTCTCAAGGGATGGATTTGAAAGGGAAAAAATCGTAAAAGGTGAGCGTAGGGCCTTCTGTGCCTTTGAATTCGCATATTTCGCGAGACCAGACTCCCGCTTCGACGAAAGACATGTTTACGAAATCCGAGAAGAATTTGGGAGGAACCTTGTCAGGGAGAATCGAGACATCGTTAAGGACGCAGATTTGATTCTTTCAGTTCCTGAAACAGGCGACGACTCAGCATTGGGGGTTCATGAAGAATCTGGATTGAGATGGGAGCGGGCCTCACGGAGACATCGCTACGTGACTGAAAGGGCTTTCATTCTGCTCAATAGGGAACGCTATTCCACAATAGACAAGAAAATCAACATCTTAGCATCCCAAGTAAAGGGAAAACGAATCATAGTGACTGAAGACAGCATAGTCAGAGGAGATACAACAAAAGTCATAGTGAAAAAACTTCGCAAAATGGGAGCAAAAAAGGTATACTTATTCATAACTTTTCCACGCATAATCGGTCCATGCTTCTACGGAATTGACATGGCAACATACGGCCAACTAATAGGCTCAAAACACAGCCCAAAAGAAATAGCAAAAATCATAGGCGCAGACGCTGTACGATACCAGTCAATAGAAGGCTTCATAAAAGCAACAGGTCTCAGCCGAGACCAGCTGTGCTTAGGATGCATAACATGCAAATACCCAACATCACTAGCCCAAAAAATAGCCGATGAAATGAAGAAAAGATTCCTAGAAGGATATGAGGAAACGGGAAGACTTTACGAGATATCAGAAGCCGTCGAAAAAGCATAGTGGCAAAATAAATTAGGATTATGTTTATTCTTGTAATTTGATGGGTTGATCATGGAGAAAGTAGGCATATTAGTCGTTTCCTATGGTGCAAGAGCCGTCGCTATGGTTGACGCTTTCACACGAAGCCTAAACTATGATGTAGAAATTTATGTTGCTGATAAACAGCGAAACCCCTTCAACGTGAAAAAAGCAGTCAAACATGTTGTCATACCAGACTTAAACGTGGACGCAATCTGCCAATTCGCAGAAACAAACAAAGATAAAATAGACTTCGGCATAGTTGGTCCAGAAAAACCAATAATAAACGGTGTACGCGATCTTGTTGAAAAGCGAACCGGCATATCACTGATTTGTCCAAAAAAGGAATATGCAATAGAAGCAAGCAAGGTCCAGCAAAGACTCCTATTCCAAAAAATCGTGCCAGAAGTAAACCCACGCTTTAAAATCTTCAATCCAAAAGAGTATAAAACCTTGGATTATGCGAAAAAAGCTGTTTACAGTTGGCTTGACGAACTTGACAATAAAGCGGTTGTTAAACCAGACAAACCGGCAGCCGGAAAAGGCGTAGGCGTCTGGGGAGACCATTTTACAACCCGCGAACAACTCTTCGAACATTTCACGGCGAACTTCCAATACGGGCCAGTCATAATTGAAGAGAAAATTGAAGGCGAAGAATCCAGTTTTCAAACCTTCTGCGACGGGAAGCACCTCGTACCCTTGCCAGAAACAAGAGACTACAAAAGAGCCTTTGACAACGATAAGGGACCAAACACAGGGGGCATGGGCTCATACAAAGATGTTGGCGATGTGTTACCTTTCATGGCAAATGTGGATAGGGCAAAAGAGATAGAAATTGTCAACAAAGTTTTTGAGAAATGGAAAGCAGCAGATAATGAAGGTTTACGGGGCATACCTTTCTACGTGGCTTTCATCCATACGGACAAAGGACCAAAAATTCTTGAAAACAACAGCAGACCAGGAGACCCAGAAATACAAAATATCGTACCAATCCTGAAAGAGGATTTCGTTGATGTCTGCTTCAAAATCCTAGAAGGAAACCTAACACACATTGAACTGGAAAAGGCTGCAACCGTTGTAACCTATAAGGTTCCACCAAACTATGGTGGATACGCAAACACTTTTCCAAATCTCGTAAAAAAATATGAAATAGGCAAGCCAGTTGACCTAACAAAGGCTTACGAGCTAACTAAGAAACATGGTGAAAGAATCCGTGTTTATCCAGCATCCATGGAAGTGCGCAACAGCGAAACCTATGCGCTCAAGTCCAGAGCGGTATGCGTAGTAGGCATAGGAGAAGACATTGAAACAGCGCGGCAGGTCTCTTTGGAAGGTATAAAGGCAATTAAAGGCGGTGCCTTGTGGCATAGGACAGACATAGCCTCAAAACAGCATATAGAAAAGAGCATAAGACACATGGAGGAGTTAAGGCGGCGTAAACAGTGAAAAGAGTCTTTATCTCCGACTGTGAAGGCCCAATTTCCAAAAACGACAACGCCTTTGAGATAACATCCCATTTCATTCCAAATGGAGCCAAAATCTTCACTGTCATAAGCGGATATGATGACGTGCTTGCATATGTTTTAAAAAGGCCAGGCTACAAGGCTGGCGACACCTTAAAGCTTATCATACCCTTTCTAAAGGCTTATGGTCTTACAGACCAAAAAATGCAGGAGTTTTCAGCTCAAAGCCTTGTTTTAATCCCAAACATAAGGAATACGTTACACCATGTAAGAGGTATCGCTCATGCCTTTATTGTTAGCACAAGCTACGAGCACTACATAAAAGCCCTATGCCAAGCCCTAAACTTTCCATTTGAAAACACTTATTGCACGGGAGTCAGCATTGACAAGTACAGCGTAACCGAAGACGAGAAAGCTAGGCTAATGGCACTTGCAAGAGAAATCTCGCAAATGCATATAATCGAAATTCCTCCAGAGGCAAAATCCCTAACGGACTTTCCAGAAAAACAGAGAAAAACAATCCAACGGCTGGATGAGATTTTCTGGAGGGAAATAGCAAACTTGGAGTCTGGGAAAATCTTCCGTGAAGTTAATCCCATAGGCGGTAGAGAAAAGGCTGATGCCGTGAGGGATGTAGCTAAACGGGTGAGCATCGATTTAGCAGATGTCATATATGTGGGCGACAGCATAACAGACGTGGAAGCCTTCAGACTGGTGAAAGAAAATGGCGGTTTAACTGTCTCATTTAACGGCAACCAATACGCCGTAAAAAGCGCTGAGGTTGCAGTTTTGTCTGAAAACAGCATCGTAACAGCGATAGTTGCAGATGCTTTCTGCAGATTCGGAAAACAAGAAACTTTAAGCATGGTGGAAAACTGGAACCGTGAAGCACTGGAGAAAAGCTCTGTTAGCCAAACTTTGCTTAAACGCCTTTTCGAGTTATATCCAAGAGAGTTGCCCAAAGTTAAAATAATAACAAATGAAAATATGGAAGTTCTGGCAAAGGAAAGTAGCGAATTTAGAAAAAAGGTTAGGGGAGAAGCCATAGGGAGGCTAGGCTAAAATGGTTAAGAAAACCCAGATAGAAGACACATACGCAGAAGCCTTTGAAGGAATATACTCTCGGGTGATAGTTACTGCTGACGATGAAGAAACACTGCGAAAAGTAGCTGAAGACGCTACAGCCACACCATCCATAGTTATCGGCAGAATTGAAGGTGGAATAGAAAAATGGCTGAGTAGGAAAGAAACTCCAAACAAGCGTAAAGGCGTAATACTGCAGTTCTGGGGAGGAATAGACCCTAAAAAAACCTTCTCAGACTCTGTTAGGAAATTTGAAATTGAGCTTTCCTACAGAATCCGCCAAGACATCCTAGTTAAACCCTTCACAGCGGTTTTTGATGCCTTACCGGATGCTGAAGGAAAAATGGATATGATGGAGCGTGTAGGTCACTGCGGAGACGGTTATGAATGGACGGAAAAGCGTTATGGTCGCGATGTAATTGTTGTGCCTATAATGGTTCCAGACTTCATAATTGAACGTTATTTAGGCTATGCTCATGGAGTTATGGGTGCAAACTTCTGGATAATGTGCAAAACAAAAGAGACAGTGAAAAAAGCTGGTGAAAAAGCCCTACAAGCAATAAACGAAATCGAAGGGGTAATAACACCCTTTGATGTTTGCTCAGCTGGCTCAAAACCAGAAACACGATATCCATGGATAGGGCCAACAACAAATCATCCATACTGTCCATCATTAAGACGAAAATTAGGCGAAAGTTCAAAGGTGCCGAAGAACGTCAACCATATTCCAGAGATAGTAATCAACGGGGTTTCGATGCAAGCGGTGAAAGAAGCCATGAAAGTCGGCATAGAAGCGGCCATAAGTGTTGACGGTGTTATGAAGATTTCAGCAGGCAATTATGGTGGAAAACTGGGCGACTACAAGATTTATTTGCGTGAGCTGTTTCCATGACCCGTTTTGATGTCATAGGATTCGGCGCTCTAAACGTGGACAAACTCTTTAAAGTTAACAAAATAGCCAAGGCAGAGGAAGAAAGCTTTGTAATAGATTTTAAAGAAGCATGCGGAGGCTCAGCAGCCAACACCATGGTTGGCTTGGCAAGGCTTGGCTGCAAAGTGGGCTTTATTGGAAAAGTGGCTGATGATAGAGAGGGCAAAATGCTTCTTGAGGATTTTCACAGAGAGGGCGTAGATACAAACGGCATAATTGTGGCAAAGCGCGGCAGAAGTGGGACAGCCATGGGTTTTGTGGATGAAAAAGGCGAACGAGCATTGTATGTAGACCCAGGCGTAAACGACACAATAGAGTTCGGCGAAATAAACGTGAAATATGCCCTCAAAACTAAATTTCTACATTTAACATCTTTTGTTGGGGAAAAATCCTTCCAAACCCAGAAAAAACTTGTTGAAGTGCTTCCTGAAAACGTTAAAGTAAGTCTAGACATAGGAGAATTATACGCCAGAAAAGGGCTTGAAGCCTTAAAGCATATACTAAACAGAACTTTTGTTGTAATGCCTAATGCAAGGGAACTTCAAATCTTGTCGAAAAAAGCTGATTACAGAAAGAATGCGGAACTTCTACTCGAAAAAGGAGTAAAAATAGTTGCTGTTAAACTTGGCAGCAAAGGCTGCTATGTAACAGACGGGAAAGAAAGCCACTTGGTAAAAGCGTTTAAAGTGAAGGTTGTGGACACGACGGGTGCTGGCGACGCCTTTTGTGCTGGCTTCCTTTATGGTTTAATTTCTGGCAAAAGCCTTTGTGAATGTGGAAGACTGGGCAACTTTGTCGCTTCAAGATGCATAATGAAAATGGGGGCGAGGACTGGACTGCCAAGACTTATAGAATTGACAAGCAGCAACTTGACATGACTATACGTGGCAAAGGGAAGTTGGTAAAATTCAAATCATAGAAATGCGCCATATTCCCTCTAGTAGGTTTCTTCTTCAAATCTGCAAGGTTTAAAATCTAACTCTTTTTCTGGTACACCTAATGATTTACCGTAATCTGTTGCCGGCATCCAAGTCTCTTTGTCAGGTGTTAAATAGAAGATTTTCTTAGGGAAGACCACAATTAATTTTTCCTTTCGATAAAAATGAGCGTAATAAGTGGGTTCTGTGACTAGGCTTTTTTGAACTAGTCCAACTACTTCGTCTATTTTGTTTTCGTTAACGCCAACTCGGAGCAGAGTCCATTCTCTAGCCTTTTTCTGTCCAAGAATTTCCATTCTGTCCAGAACTGATTGGTCTTTCAAGCCTTCCTTAATTATTATGCCGTGATATTCACTCATAAAAGTTAATTTGAATTTTCGGTTTATAAACTTAACCTAGCCCTTCTTTTCTAAATAGCTAACCAAGCTTTCAAAGATTAGTTTTCCATCGCCGTATTGTGGCATCCGCCCTTGCCTTGTCCAGTCTGGTTGCTGCCACCAGTAGAAGGCTCTTTCAGGATGCGGCATCAAACCAAATATTGTTCCTTCAGAATTGCATATGCCCGCTATGTCATAGAAAGAACCGTTTGGGTTTATTGGAAAACAACCTTCAGCATATTCACCGTTTTTATCGCAGTATCTAAAAACCAGCTGGTCATTTTCATAAAGTCTTTCCAAATACTGTTTTTCCTTTTCTTTTG
>DAOUSM010000126.1 GCA_030627225.1 Candidatus Bathyarchaeota archaeon
AGCACTTCCTCAGGAAATCTTAAGGAAATCGAGGTGTCTCCTGGATTAACATGATCGAAAATAATGAATTCGCCATCTTTCTTCAATAAACCGAAAGCACTCTGAAATGTCCTGACTAAAGCATGAGCCCCTTTAAAGCACAATATCTCATGGAGAACTTGGACGGCGACTACAAGATCGAAGAAACCGTTTTTCAAAGGTAAGTCCGGAATATCTCCTAACACTGTCAAAACATTCTTCTTTCTTTGTAACTTACTAAGAAGATACTTTGATCTATCAATACCAACAATCAGTGCTGAAGGAAATTCCTCAGCTAATCGAGTTGTCAGAGCACCAATTCCACAACCCAAGTCTAGAATTGCAGAAACATCAGGGTTAATATAAGCCATTACGGCTGAAAATCTCTCTTCACGATCAGCCCTTGAAAGAAGTTTAGCCATCCCTCTTTCTTTCGCTGACACCATTTGCCCACCGAATCGAGGGTTCCTATCTAGATATCACACTGCCTATAACTTTTTATTTAAGTCCATATCTTAGTTTTGCATGGTGGGCGATGACGACTCTGGCCCCGCTGAACCCAAAATGATTGGGATCTTGAGAGGATTGTTCAACTTTGAAACGCGAACAATTCCAAGAATGCGGCGAGCCCGCCAAAAACCATTTTTCAAAGTTAAAAATTGAAGTTTTTATTCACGTTATTTCTCTGCCACGAGCCATGACGTAGAAGGATATAATAAACCATATGGTTAACATATAGCCTCATTTCTTGTAATTATGCCTAATGCTTGTAAAGCGTGTCTGATTTTTTCCAAGCCCTTTATTATTCGCCCATTTATTACTAATGTCGGGGTTTCGTTTATTCCAGCTAGTTTTGCTTTTAGTTGAGTGATAAATGGACAATTAGATAGGTCTATAAGAGTATACTGTGTTCCAGCATTGTCCAGAAGTTCTTTTGCTTTTTGATCTTCTGGTTTTAGACCAGAAAGAGTTGATTGTGTTCTATAGCCCGCACTACACCAGTGTCCTCCACCACTTTGATGAGGCATAGTATACTGTGTTACGTAAACTTTATCAGACTTTACGTAAAGCTTAAAATCTTCATTCATCTAGAAAACCATAAAAAACTTCACTTCATTTTATTTAAGCTTTGGTTTGAACAAAAAAGGTTTATTTAGCGCATGCAGAACACTTGTGTGTAAGAGTTCGTCTCTCTTATTCTTTTGCTGGTTTTTCCCAAAGCTCAAGCATTCTCTTTTTGAGTTCTCTACGTTTTCTGTGTAGGAACCTGTAAACAGTACTATGCAAGCTTCCTCTAATCAACATCTGAATGGCTTCTCTCGCAGCTTGAACTTGTTCAATGTCTCCGATTATGGCAACTGTGTGCCCATAGACAACCACGTTGGCTTCCGTCAACTCTTCAATTATTCTACGGGTTTTGCCATTCATGCCAATTATTCGTCCTTTAACACGTCTAATGTCTGATTCGGATCTTCCGAAAATGACTCGCAAATCTATGATGTCCAAAACTGCTTCCTCGTCACGGATTAGACGAAAGGCGTGTTCTGGCGAAAAGCCCCGTCCAATAGCTGTTACAACATCTTTTGCCTTAAAAAGCAGAGATGGGTCTTCAGCGTTTTCGGTTAACATTATTGTGATGCCGCCTGTTTCGCTGTCTATTTGGAGTTCGACTGAAAGCTTTTTTTCAATGGTTTTCTTGGTTTTTCCCTCGGGTCCTATTAGAACTCCTATTCGTTCTCTCGGGATTTTTAGGAATGTGCTAGCTCCTGCCACGGCCTGTAACCTTCCTATAGCATTCCTCAATTGAAGGAACTTTAACACCTAAACGGCTGAAATATCTATTTATGTTTTTTAAATCTCTATAAAGAAGAGTGTCTGCTAGGGGATGTGAAAGTGGAACAGCTTGTGACACGTCAAAGATTATTGGGCGTCCGTTCCAAATCATGACGTTATATTCGCTTAAGTCTCCATGGACAAGCTCAGCTTTACGGTAAAGTCTCCTCAAATAGTTTAAGAGGGTTTTATAGATTTTTTCAGGGTTCCTTGGTGGATGTTCCTTCATTGAGGGGGCACATATCCCATTTTTTCCAATAAATTCCATAATGAGCACGTTATTTTTCACGGCGATTGGTTTTGGCACCCTAACCTTTGCAGCTATGGCCTGTTCCAGATTCCTGAACTCCTTCTGGGCCCATGCAAAAACCAGCGAGCGGGTGTCACGTCTTACGCCTTTGAATCTCGGGTCTCCTTCAATGTATTTAAGCATGCCTTTGCGGAATTCAGCTGAAACTGTTAAGTAGATTTTGATGGCTAATTCGTTTCCTTGCTTATCCTTTCCCCAATAAACGCGTGATTCCTTTCCAGCTTTAACAACGCCGTGAATTTCGTCTATGAGGCCTTTGTTTAAAAAATCGTAAATTATCATAAGGGTTGAGCGGTCAAAAACCTCCTCTAACACCTCGTATTCTTCGCTTCGTTTCTCCTTCATCAACCGTTCAGTTTCATAAGCCTTTTCTTTCTTATGAAGCCTTTTTTCAACATGTTTCCGAAAAGACACTTATCCTTCTCCATCCATCAATCATAAAATCAAATGGTTACGTAGCCCTTTTTGCGAAGCAATTCCGCCTGAGAACGGGTGTAACGCCAAATAATGTCTCCACGCTTATCAGACTGAAAATCCCAAGGAGAAACCAAAACAACATCGCCTTCACGTATCCAAACCCGACGTTTCATCTTACCACGAATACGGCATAAACGTTCATGACCATCTTGACACTTAACCAAAACACGGTCAAAACCAAGCAGTTTTACGGCTATACCTAAAACATCGTTCGCAACCGGAAGCACCATCTCACTTAATTCTTCCTCGCTTATGACCTTCTTCTTACCCAATTAGCCACCTCAATCATTCTTTTAAAAGAATACGTGTCTCCCTTAAAAAACTATGTTTGTTCTGTTATGGCTTAACCATCAAGTTTTCACTATTTGAGGGCTTAACAAAATCATGGCGGTATCCCTAACATCTCCCGCAAAACCCTTTTTTGTTTTAAGCATGGTTATGGTTTAAGCCTGGGCGTTGTTGTTGTGGTATTTATGGTGATTTGGATGTGTTGCAACGTTTCGGCTAGTGTTTAGCTGCAGCGTCTAGCAAATCGTCTGCGATGTGGGGCCAGAGTCGTCATCGCCCACCATACAAAACTAAATGTTAAATATCCAGAAAGTCACTTCTGGGACCCTTTTGCGATTCTGCATACACGGATAGAACTCGGAAAGTTGCAAATGTCAAGCAGAAAAGCAACAAAATTGCAGGAAGTTTCTTTTTCTCCGTATACTCACTCTCCATAATTCTTAGATGTTGGTTATCTGTTGGTAAGAGGATATATTTAAAAATGTTTTAATAATTTATGTTGCGAAATAGTAGGTGAAGCTCCCGGTTGTTGAGGAGAAGCGTCCAGCGTTTGGTTCTCAAGACAGTTTTAGTCTTGCTAGTTTTGGTTGTTGCTGGCGTGGTTGTTTACTGGTTTGTGATCGAGCCTCATATGAGGTTTGAGCGACTGGAACTAT
>DAOUSM010000115.1 GCA_030627225.1 Candidatus Bathyarchaeota archaeon
TAAAAGATAAATAGGGTTTTTGACCTAATTTGTTATCTGTGGTGTTGTGTTTGGATGCTGAATCTGCCAAGGATTTGGAGAGAATTCTTAGGGAGATAGGCTATTCCGTTAATGCTGTTGAGGAAATTTTGAAATGGTATAGGCAAAATAGTTCTGATAGATGAGTTGTTGTGAAGGGCGTCTACGTTTTAGTTATTTCTGTTGATGAGGATGTTGAAGTGGATGTTGGTGCGTTAGGAAGCATAAGTTTTGAGAAGGGTTTGTACGCTTATGTTGGTTCTGCTCAAAACAGTCTTGAAAAGCGTATAGAGTGGCATCTTGGGCGGGTTAAGCGGAAGTTTTGGCATATTGACTATCTGCTTGATAATGAGGTTGTAAGAGTTGTGAAGGTGTTTTATAAGGAGGCAGATAAGACTGAGGAGTGTAGGATTGCAGAAAAGCTGAGTGAAAATGGTGTTGCGGTTGAAGGTTTTGGATGTTCTGACTGTGGCTGCGTGAGCCATTTGTTCAGGGTTGATGATTACGGTTTTTTGAGGAGTTTTATGTTTGAAATGTAGTTATAGTTCGGGTTCTTGTGCTAGGGAGTCGCTGTATTGGGATATGTCTGAGGCTTTTAGGATTTCTCTGCGTTTTACTATTTCTTTGAAGTCCACGTAGTTTCCGCCGACAATTTTCAGTTTTGGCGTGATTTTTTTGTTTTTGATTTCTATGACGTTGTAGGAGTTTAGGAAGAATCCGCGTAGTCTTTCGCATGAGATGCTTCCGGCGTGAACTACTTGCATTTTTTCTATTTGCCATTTCCATGGTCTGTGGCGGTGTCCGCATAGGACTAGGTTTGTTTTTGATTTTGTTAGGCTTCTTAGGACGTCGCCCGCGTCTATTATGGTGATTTGGTCCGCTCCCGTGTCTGGAACTGGCACTATGTGATGGTGTAATGCTACAATTTTTGTGTGGTTTTTGTATTTTGCAAGTGTATGTTCTAGCCATAGGTTTTGTCTGTGTCCCACTTCGCCGTCGTCTCTGTCTGGTCTTGCTGAACTTAATACTATTATTACTGTGTTGTCGATTTCTGTTATTTGGTTGAATGGGAAAAACTGTTTAAAGAGCAGATAACCAGTAGAACGGTAATCATGGTTTCCGCTGACATATATGATGTTTTTGGCTTTTAGTTGTTTGAGTTCTCTTGCTGCTGTTTGGAATTGGGATTGTATGCCGTCTTCTGTTAGGTCGCCTGTTACGACTACTGCGTCTGGAGACATGGCGTTAATTTCTTTTATAGCTGTGCGGAAAGTCTCCTGGTTGAACATGGGTCCGCAGTGAATATCTGAAATCTGAGCAATTAGCATGATTTTTCACGCTTCTCAAACCAAAGCAAAACAACAACTAATAAACATTATGGAGAAAAATCCTTGACTATATCTCTACTAGTTCTAGCTTTCGATAAGTAAATCTTGCAATGTTTTCGTATCCTACTTCTCTAATGAGTTTTAAGGATTGGCTAAAATTTTTTCCTACGTCTTCTGGTGCATGGGCATCAGAACCAAGTGTTATTGGAATCCCATTGTCAAAGCATATTTTAAGAAATGCTTTGCTCGGATAAATCTCCCTACAAGGTGCACTTAGTCCGCTTGTGTTAACTTCAACGCATACCTTGCTCTCTTTGAAAACTTTAACAGTGTTCATAAAAACGTCGGTCATATCTGCTTTAGGTTCATACCCGAATTTTTTGATTAAATCTAGATGTCCGATGATGTCGAAGAGCCCTGATTTCGCACATTGTTGAACCAGACTAAAATAGGTTCCATACAATTCGACAATATCCCACTTTTGATACTCCGAAATATATTTGGGATCGTCAAAACCCCAATTATTTATGAAATGCACGGAACCGATAACATAATCAAAATGCTTCAACTTCGCTACCCTTTCAATTTTACTCTCAAGACCCGGAATAAAATCTACTTCTATCCCAAGCTTCACTGGAAAATCAGTTCTCTTCTTTAACAATTGCACTTTTTTAACGTATTCAGCTAACTCTTCATAACTCATTGAATATTCGTGTTCTTCTGGATGGTAGTGGTCAGAAACACCAATTTCCGTCAGTCCTCTGTTACGTGCAATTTCCACGTACTCCGCGAGTTCGCCCTTTGCGTCTCCAGACATCGCCGTGTGAACGTGATAGTCTATAAACATAGCAACCCATTCCATTTGCAAACCTTAAGAAATAGGTTTATAATTATCTTATGAAATGCAATTTTAGTATATTACGGTTCGCAATCTGAAAAATGGAAATGTGATTTATGTCTCCATCTAATGGTTGGTGTGTTTGGGTTACTGGCTTGCCTGGCAGTGGCAAATCCGTCGTCGCCCAAGCCCTACTCAAACTCCTCAAACAAAAGGGCATCCACGCCCAACTGTTAGCTTCTGACGCTCTACGCAAAGTATTAACTCCAAAACCCACCTACTCGCTTGAAGAACGCGACATAGTCTACGCCACACTTGTCTACATAGCCAAACTCCTAACCCAAAACAACGTAAACGTCATAATAGACGCAACAGGCAACCTAAGACGCTACAGAGAAAACGCACGCAAGCAAATCCCACACTTCATAGAAGCCTACCTAGAATGCCCCTTAGAGGTTTGTATCCAACGCGAAACAAAACGAGGAAAAACATACCAAGCACCAAAACAAATCTACACTAAAGCCCTAAAAGGCAAAGCCCCAACCGTCCCAGGCATAGGACAACCATACGAACCGCCATTAAACCCAGAAATAACCATAAACACTGTAAAGCATACACCAGAACAAGCCGCCCAAAAAATCCTCCAAAAACTAACAGAAAAATACCATTAACAACAGAGAATTTTTCCACAAACATTAAATCAAACTTCATAGACAAACTATTTTATTTAAACACTTGAAGGGGGAAAAAATGAAAAGCAAAACTCTTCTTGTTGCTTTACTATTTGCGATAACCATAAGCCTAAACCTTTTCGCCTTTGTGCAAGCTCAGTCGCAACCCAAACAAAAGGGTGTTCCATTCCTTGAGTTCTACGAAACACGCCGTGGAAAACCGCTGAAACCCGGAAAACCCCCAAAAGGAATCGCAACCGGAATTGTTTCCGAGCCTCCACCAGCAAGTGACAGATGGGCAGTGATTATAGGTATATCAGACTATGCAGGCGACGAATACGACCTTGAATTCTGTGACGACGACGCATTAGATTTCTATAACGCATTAATTACCGTTTACAGCTGGAACCCCAGCAACATCAAACTGTTGATTAATGAACAAGCCACAAAGGCGAACATCCTCTCCGCCATCGATTGGATGCGAGCTAATGAAGATTCAAACGACGAAGTAATATTCTTTTACAGTGGACACGGCTCGGTCAGCCGAAGCAATGCAGACAATGACCCAGAGCGGAAGGACGAATGTATCATTCCATACGAAATTGAAATAAGCTACTATATTTGGGACGGAGACTTCAGCGAAGAATTTTCCACATTCGAGTCCACCCGAATCTTCTTCTATTTTGACAGTTGCTACGCAGGCGGTATGACAGACCTCGCCGGCAGTGGCCGCCTCATTTGCATGGCATGCAGAGAAAGCCAAGTATCATACGAAGTAAGTACATATGAAAACGGACAGTTCACCTACTACTTTGTTGATCAAGGCATGTTAGCCGGCAAGGCAGACGCAAACAACGACGGACTCGTTACATGCGAAGAAGCATTCGACTACGCAAAGGCCAACTGCCAATGGCAAACACCTACAGCAAGCGACAACTTCCCAGATGACATGTTGCCATAAACACGGAAATTAAAATACGCAAGGTCAACATAATAAGGGCTTAAAACCAGAGTTAACCCTAAAAGTGCCAAA
>DAOUSM010000162.1 GCA_030627225.1 Candidatus Bathyarchaeota archaeon
GCCTTGATTATATGCTTGGTAGTGAGCCTCTATGCTTTACTCATAGGCAGGATAAATTAAAAGAGATAGGTATTGACGCGGTTTCTGTTATCGAGATCATGAAGGGAGCCGAAGACATCGAGGTTATGGAAAGGGCCAAAAGAGAAAATCGCATAATAATAACCAACGATAAAGATTTCGGTTGGCTTGCATTAACGCATAAGCCACCTGGTATAATACTTCTTAGACTAAAAAAGGAAACTTTAGAAAATAAAACTAGATTAACAACATATATTCTTCAAAAATACCAAAGTTCCCTTTACGGGAAGATGATAATTGCCACGGAAAAGAAAATCAGAATAAAATCTATTTAAAAGGAGACTCAACACTTCGAGAGGCGTGTATAAAAAGGGTGTGCGGGAGAAAACCCCAAGAAATTCGGAAGCTGAAATATTATTAGCGTTCTATTGATATTGGTGACGTGAGTTACTTTCTTTTTGTTAGAGGAATAGCTGCTGGTAATGTTACTATCATGAATAACGGGTGTACACGGAAGTTAAGCCTTATATTAACGAGCGTTCATGGTTCATGAAAAGAGTGAAGTTTATGGGGTTATGGGACGTTCTTAGGCGAGAGTTCTCTTTCATTACAGGCAACTATAAGATTCTCGTCGTGAGCTGGATGATAATGGACCTCGCCATGGAAATGCCCGCCCCAAACTTTCAGTATTACGTTAAAGATGTTCTACACGGTCCGCCTATGGCCTTGGGATTAATAGGTCTTGCGAACTTCTTGGCAATGGCGGCTGTTGCCTTTCCCGGCGGTTACCTTGCAGACAAGTATGGAAGACGTTGGCTCATTACGACCATGACGTTTGCAATGGCCCTGTCATACCTGTTCTTTGCATTTGCCCCGACATGGCACTTCATTTTGTTAGGATCAATCGTGAGCAGCCTCTGTCTAATCTATCAGCCGGCGCTGTTTGCAATGGTTCAAGATTCGCTTCCTCCAGAGCGAAGAGGCATGGGCTCTTCAATCATACAGCTTATCCATGGCACTTTCAATACTCCTGGTCCTATAATTGCACTTTTTCTGTTGATGCAGTTTGGCCTGGAGTGGAGTATGAGGATAATCTATCTAATCGTGACAGCTCTCTTCTTTATTGCAGCGGTATGGCGGCTTAGATTGAAGGAAACAATGACGAACGGGGAACCAATTCGCTTCAGCTATTTCATTTCTTCGTATCCGAAAGCCATTAAAGAAAGCTTTAACGTCTGGAAGGTTGTGCCGCGGTCAATGTTGTGGCTGTTCGCTGTTCAGACCTTGGTAAGGTTTGGCATGTCAGCTACTAATGTGATTAACGCGCTTTACGCAAATGAAGTGCTTGGGATGTCGAAGGAGCAATGGGACCTCACCTTTATCCCGCTTTTGTTGACCATGGTTGTGGCTTCTATTCCAATCGGCAAGACGGTTGACAAGGTTGGAAGGAAGATTCCGATGGTTCTCGGTTTATTCGTCTATGGCGCAGCTACATTAATTTTTGTTAACGGCACCCTTTTAACCCTCATGATTGCTATGTCTATGTTCGGAATTGCCCACATGCTGATAATGTCTTCGGCAACGGCGCTTTCGGCAGACCTTGTGCATCCGGTGAACAGGGGGAAGGTGGTTGGGTTCAGAAACTTTGTTGGCTACATTGTGATGGGGTTGGGCATGTTGCTGGGTAACTATCTTTTCGTAAGCTGTGTTCCTCAGTCGCCCTTTTACGTAACGCTTGGATTGGTTGTTCCAGCTTTCCTCATAGTTCTGTTTCTCGTACATGAACCCGAGAAGCGAGTGGGCGATTAATTGAATACAGCCGCATTCTTTTCATTGTGGACATGGAAAGGTTTATTTGTGTACGCAGCGTATACAAAAGTATGAGCGTTGTTGTTCCTGTCAGGGTTCCAAGGGAGATAGCCAAAAAGATTAAGGAATTGGTTGACGCTGGGCTTTATCCGAATCGAAGCAGCCTTATTCGCGAGGCTATAAGAAGGTTCATAGTTTCTGAAGGTGTGACTACGCAAAAGATCAGCCTTGAAAAAGTTGCGACAATAGCTTCTACGATGATTGCTTGGAATGAGAAGTCAGTGACCGACGTCATATTGTTTGGTTCCATAGCTCGCGGGGAGGCAACCATTAAGAGCGACATAGACCTTCTTGTCTTGGTTGAAAACGCTGAGGGTTGGGTTGTTAGACAACGCCTCTACGAGTTGATCTACCCGATAATTCCGGTTCTCGGAGTGGATGTTTCCTTAATCGTGATGGATAGAAAACGTTTCATCCGTATGGTTGAGGAAGGAGATCCGTTTGCCCTCTCGGTTATTAGTGACGGTGTCCAACTGTATGGAGGCTTTCTGGATGAGTATAGCAAAAGCGCATTTGGAAAAGGCTGTTGAGAGATTGAAGGTTGCTGAAAAGCTGTTTCGCGACGGCGATTATGAAGATGCGGTTTCAAGGGCGTATTATGCCATGTATCATGCTGCTAGAGCCGCGTTGTCCACTGTGAACGTTTTTCCTAAGACGCATGAAGGAGTGGTTTCAGAGTTCGGTAGGAAATTCGTGTTGGCGGAGATTTTCCCGAAGGAATTGGGTAGAAACTTGGCTGATGTAAAGGCTGCGAGGGAGACTTACGAATATAGCGTTACAGCCACTGTGGGAAAATCAGAGGCTGAGGTAATATTGTTGAACGCTCAAGAGTTTGTGAATGCCATAAAGAAACATTTAGAAAAATGAAGGAGAACGCGGTTTTAAGTTTGGTTGCTCGAGGGATGGTTTTGATGGGTGGTTGTGGGATTTTCTGGAGGAAATTTTATATTATGGTATAAGTAACTCTTTTATGGTGAAAAATTTGGGAATTGGAGTGGAAGTTAAGAAGGTTGATTCTCAAGGTCGTCTTATTCTGCCTGCGGATTGGCGTGAATCTGAGGTTGGGGAGAGTCGAGAACTGTA
>DAOUSM010000148.1 GCA_030627225.1 Candidatus Bathyarchaeota archaeon
AAACGTATAAAACTGCTATACTGTTAGGTATAGTTCATGAAGGCTGAGAAATTTATTCGGAGTTTCTCTGATAGGGACGGTCGTGAAGTGGTTTTGCGGACGCCTAAATGGGATGACTTAGATGATTTGCTACAACTTATTAACTCACTCGTAGAAGAGAGGGCAGACATAACCAGAACCAAGAAGGTTTCAAGGGAGGAGGAAATTGACTGGCTGTCTAGGGTGCTCAGTCGTTTGGAAAAAGATGAAACATTTTACATGGTTGCCGAGGTAGGTGGAAAAGTTGTGGGGGTTTCTGAAATCAACAGAAGGCCAAGCGGTTATGAGACACATGTTGGGGTGTTAGGCATAGCCATAAGAAATGGTTTCAGGAACATTGGAATTGGAACAGAGATGATGAAGACTTTGGTGGAGCAAGCTCAAGCTATGGGTTTGAAGGTTTTGACGCTTTCAGCCTTCGCAACTAACGAGTGTGCAATCCATGTTTACGAAAAAGTTGGATTTGTACAGACGGGTAGGGTTCCGGAAAAGTTTTTCAAAGATGGCATGTACATAGATGAAATAATAATGGCTAATGTACTGGAGTAGAAGCATATGTCAAACTTTAAAGTTTTCAACACAAGATACACTTTCTCAACAAAGGGCGAAATAGACTTCATAGACTTGACAGCTAGGGTTCAAGAGGCTGTTTCTAAATCCGGTATCAAAAACGGTTTAGTCCATGTTTTTGCTCCACATGCCACAGGAGTCCTAGTCTTAACAGAGAATGAATACGGCTTGCTAAGTGACATTAAGGCTTTTCTTGAAAAAATAATCCCTAAGCATGAAAACTACAGGCATCCTTCCAACGCCCATTCTCATTTAAGATCTATGCTTTTACCCCCAGACAAAACCATGCCACTAATTGATGGTCGCGTGGAATTTGGCACATGGCAATCCTTAATTTTCGTGGAAACGGATGTTTATCCCAGAAGAAGAACAGTTATAATCCAGGTAATAGGCCAAACTGAAGAGTAAACAAACCTTTTAATACTAGGAAAATTGCTTCGCTTTTTCTTTCATGCTTCGGATGTATGTTGTGACTATTTTTTAAATATTCAAGTTTTTCGCTAGTCTTTTTGGAACCAAATTTGAAACTTTTTAATACAAATTTATATTTTCGGAATGTTTCGCAAACTTAAAGAAAAAAAGGTTACGTACAAATTCCTAGAACACGACGCGTAATGTTCATGAGAAATTTGAGATTTCTTTTTTACTTGAATGTTTGCCACCTTCTTCGATATTTTGAAATGTATGAAAAGCTAGCTATCTTTCCAACATTTGTTGTTTTATAAGTTTCGGTAAAGTTCGAGTTTTCCGAAAGGCTTATGTTCGTTGCTGAGAAATTACGAGCACTCGTAAATTTAAAACGAGAGAGCTGGTAATGGAAACAGAAGTTTCACATGAAGCAGAAGAGTACCTTGAAGCGATCTATAAACTTCAAAGAAGAAGGGGAGTTGCTAAAACAACGGAATTGGCAAGTGAGTTGAATGTTGTTCCGGGTTCTGTAACAAACACTATAGAACATTTGAAGAAGCATGGCCTAGTGGAGCATAAGCCCTATAGAGGGGTAACGCTAACAGCCAAAGGTGAAAAAATAGCCCTAGGCATCCTTAGGAGGCACAGGCTTGCAGAGAGATTGCTTGTAGACATTTTAAATGTCGAATGGAGCAGTGTTCATGAGAATGCTTGCAAACTTGAACATGCCTTAACTAAAGAAGTAATTATGCTTCTGGAGAAAAGGCTTGGATATCCAAAATTTTGTCCGCATGGAAATCCGATACCATCAGAACACGGCGAAATAGAGGATGAGGAAAATTATCCGTTGATAGAAGCCAACATAAATGAAACACACATGGTAGCGAGAATAACTGATGAGAAGCGGGAAAAACTGCTGGTTTTAGCCAGTAAAGGAATAAAGCCAGGTGTTACTGTTCGCGTTGTTGAAAGAAAGCCCTTTAGCATGGTTTTGTATGTGGCTGGGAAAAAATGCAGTTTAAACCTTGACGTTGCTTCTAGCGTCTCTGTCAAAAATATGGAGGATATAAGGAATGCGAGGCAGAAAAAAGCGGTCATATGAAAAGGGTAATCCACGCAACCTAAAGAATGTAGTTTCCTTAACAAGCCTTCGTGAGGGGGAAATAGGAGTAGTAGCCTATACGGTTGGAGGTTTCGGACTTGTTAGAAGACTTGCTGAAATGGGATTAACCCCTGGCGTTAAGGTTAAGGTCCTTCGAAGAGGGCCTTTCCGTGGGCCCTTCCAGATTGAAGTTAGAGGAGTTGCGCTTGCCCTTGGTCATGGTGTGGCTTCAAGGGTGTTTGTTAGACCATTAAGGACGGAATCTAATGGCTGAACGTCGATTGAGGATAGCGCTGGCTGGGAATGCAAATGTTGGAAAAAGCGTGATTTTTAACCAACTTACGGGTTTGAACCAAATTGTTGGAAACTGGCCTGGAAAAACCGTTGAAAGAGCTGAAGGTACGCTTTATTTTAAAGGTTACAAAATCCGCGTAATTGACTTGCCAGGAATCTATTCACTTTCAACTTTTTCGATGGAAGAAATTGTTTCGAGGAATTACATTGCTGTTGAAAAACCTGACGTTATAATTAATGTTGTAGATGCATCGGCACTGGAGCGCAATCTCTACTTTACGCTTCAACTATTGGAACTTGAAGCAGCGATGATAGTTGACTTGAATCAAGTTGACTTCGCCGCCAAGAAGGGCATAAGGATTGATGTGGAAAAGCTTTCTGAAGCATTAGGAGTGCCTGTTGTTCCAACAGTCGCGATTACTGGAAGCGGGATAAACGAGATGCTTTCAACTGTTATAACCGTTATAAGCGGAGAGAAGAAGCTTAAGCCATTAAAAGTTAGGTATGGCAAAGAAATCGAGAAGAGAGTGAAAACTCTTGAAAAACTTGTCAGCGATAAGCTTCCGCAACTTTGCACGGTCTACCCTGCGAGATGGATTGCGGTAAAGCTTCTGGAAAGGGATGTAGATGTTGCTGGAAAACTGAAAAATTATGAGAGTGGAAAGGAAGTTTTAGAATGTGCCGAAAAGTTAGCAGCTGAACTTGAAAAGATACACGGAGAGCCTTCACCAGTTGTTGTAGCTTCAGAAAAGTATGGAATCGCAAATAAGATAGCCAAAGAAGTTACCATAGTCGAGGCTCCTCCCCGA
>DAOUSM010000051.1 GCA_030627225.1 Candidatus Bathyarchaeota archaeon
AAAGCTTTAAACTCTAATCCAAGAGTTGCTAGCAATCTCTGAACATCCTTCGCAATGTTCGGAGCTACAAGAATTCCCCGCACTTCACGGTTTACCTTACTTTTAATCGCATCCACGTATTTGGCGAGTTGAAGCACAGCATCCTTGCCTGCTGTTTTGCGCTTAATCTCCACAACAACGAGTTTTCCGTTTTTATCTTCACCATAAACATCGACAAAGCCTGGTTCAACCTTCTTCTCATAGCTTATTGGTTTGAATCCTTTCTCTACAAGTGAAGGCTCCAACAGAATTGCCTTTTGCATGTCTTCCTCACTTGCATAGAGCAAGAACTCTCCAGAATCCACAAGGCTTAAAGCAGAAACCATGTGGATTCTGTCAAAAAACACCTTAACGGACTCAGCTGGCTTCCGCCTTACAGCACGAATTTCCAAAACGTTGCCTTTGACTTGAATGTGAAAGATGCAGCCTGGAGGCTGCCAGTTGACAGGCTCATAACCGACTGAACGGTGAACGAGAAGGGAGCCGTCCTCTTTAATTATTAGGATGCGTTCACCTGGTTCAAGCTTAGATCTAGCCCTACCAAGATAACGCGCCCAACAGTTACCAATGACAAGCAGCGTTTTACGTTGAGAAATAGCTTCTCTAACAGCATTTTCAGCTTCTGCAACGTTCGGACTTACCAGAACGGTTAGAGGCTTGAAACTTGGCACTGTATTTCGCCAATAGTTTTAGAAGGCTTATGGTACATAAGATTTCTGAAGAGTTGCCATGAGCAAATGGGATAAAAAACGCGACGCAATGCGGCATTACGATTTAACAGCACACATCTATGATACGCAATATGCTGAAGAGCAAATCGAAAAAATTGAGGCAGCCATGGAAAGCGTAAACATGGAAAAACATGGTCTAGTTTTGGATGTTGGGTGCGGAACTGGGCTCTTATTTAATTACGTTACAAATAAAGCGAAAACAATTGTTGGGCTTGATATTTCCAGAAAAATTTTGTTTCAAGCAAAGAAGCGTGCGAAAAAATTTCCAAACATGCACCTAATATGGGCTGATGCTGACAATATGCCTCTAAAAGAAAACATCTTTGATCATGTTTTCGCTGTCACGCTCATCCAGAACATGCCAGACCCTGCTAAAACCTTGAGTGAGGTTAAACGGGTTACAAAGAACAACGCTGTTATTGTTGTTACTGGTTTAAAGAAGAAGTTCCCCCTAGAAATTTTTGAAGGCTTATTGCGGAATGCTGGTTTAAACATTATTGCCTTAAAAAGTGAAAACCTGAAATGTCACGTGGCGGTTTGCACAAAACTTCTTCATTGAAATTTTACGCAGTTTAAGATTAAACTATTTATGAAGGTAAAGTATTAGAAGCTATACTTCAACCGTAGCTCATATCTCATGATGCGAATTGGTGGTTAATGGTGCCTCTCCAAACACTAAAAAGGGACACGGCAGAAGCATTAACGCTAGAATGGGTTTTGCATATCAGAAATTATAAGTTGGCTCTTGACAAAAACTTATGCGTAGGATGCCAAATCTGCACCCTTGCATGCCCGAAAGAAGCTATCAAACTTGAAAAGCAACCCAAAATTCCTGGAGAGAAGGCTAAACACGCAAAAGTTGACATAGATTTAGAAAAATGCAATTTCTGTGGGATATGCGACATACTGTGTCCTTATGGAGCGATAAAAGTAACCGTAAACGGGAAACACATTCTATCGGTTGTTGAAAAGGAAAGCTTCCCGCAATTGATTCGCGACATTCAAGTGGACACAAGTAAATGTCCTGTGGACTGTGTGGAATGCAAAGAAGCATGCCCCCTAGATTTAATTAAGGTAACAAGGTTGACAACTGACGGAAAAGTTGTTGAAAACGTAGATTCCTTAACAGAAAAGGAGAGGGCGAAACTTCAAGTTAAAATAAACATCGAAAAGGAGCGTTGCCCATGTTGCAGAATATGCGAATTCAAGTGTCCCGAAGGAGTCATGCATGTACGAAAATTCTTCCACGGAAAAATCGTTATTTATCCAGAAAAATGTCCGGAAGGCTGCACAGACTGCTTGGATATATGTCCAATCACGGGTGCACTTTACCTTTCTGATAAAAGTAAAAAAGTACATGTAAACGAGATGTTTTGCACTTACTGTGGAGCATGCAAGGTTGTTTGTCCGGTTGATGAAGCCTTGGAGCTTAAACGAACTAAGATAAGTCATACATCTGTTAGTTCTGGGGCGTGGAACAAAGCCCTAGAGAGGTTGGCTTCACCAATTGAAATGACTAAAGAGTTGAAGGCGAAAGGTTCTCAGAAGGCGATGGAATCTGTTGAGAAGAGGTTAGGATGGAAGGTGTCGTAAATGGCTCAGAAAGAAAATGAAAAACAAAGTGAAACAGAAGAATTACGCATAGGTGTTTTCATATGCCACTGCGGCTTAAATATAGCCAGCGTTTTAGACATAAAAGAACTTGTGGAATTCTCAAAAACCTTGCCAGACGTTGCTTACGTGAAAGACAACCGCTACACATGTGCAGACCCAGGACAAGAAGAGATTAGAAACGCAATAAAGGAGTATAAGCTCAACCGTGTTATTGTGGCAGCATGCTCACCACGGCTGCATGAACCTACATTTCGAAGAACAGTTTCAGAAGCAGACTTAAACCCTTTCCTTTTTGAAATGGCGAACATACGTGAATTCTCATCATGGTGCCATCCAAACACACCGAAAGAAGCCACCGAGAAAGCTAAGGATCTAATAAAAATGGCTGTTGCAAAAGCGAGGCTATTGCGACCACTTGAGACAATGGAGGTTCCAGTAACCAATAAGGCGTTAGTCATAGGTGGCGGCATAGCTGGAATGAATACTGCTTTAGACTTGGCTGAAATGGGCTTCAAGGTCTACTTGCTTGAAAAGGACGAGAGCATAGGCGGACACATGGCACAACTAGACAAAACCTTTCCAACACTCGATTGCTCCCTCTGCATCGAAGGTCCAAAAATGGTTGATGTTGGGCGTCATCCCAATATTGAGATAATAGCTTACGCTGATTTATTAAGCGTCAGCGGTTACATAGGCAATTTTAAGGTTAAGATTCGGAAAAACCCGCGGTATGTGATTGCTGAAAACTGCACGGGTTGTAGCGAATGTAAAGAAGTTTGTCCAATTGAATATCCAAACGAGTGGGACATGAGCCTAGGCGTTAGACAAGCCATATCAATTCCCTTCGACCAAGCAGTCCCGCTTGTTTACACGATAAACATGGATTATTGCATTGAATGCTACAAGTGTGTTGACGCTTGTGGGGCAAGACAAGCCATAAACTTTGACCAGCAACCCGAAGAAATAGAACTAGAAGTGGGTGCAATAATTGTTGCAACAGGCTATGACATATACCTACCATATGATAATCCGCTTTACGGATACGGCAAATACGCAAACGTGATAACATCTCTAGAATTTGAAAGGCTTATACTCGCTGCTGGTCCAACAGGCGGGAAAGTTGTTAGGACTTCGGATGGACAGAAACCTCACAGTGTAGCCTTCATCCAATGCGTCGGTTCACGTGACATAAACAAATATCAATATTGCTCAAACTTCTGTTGCATGTACACCTTGAAGCATGTTATCCAGCTTAAAGAGAAATATAAGGAAGACATAGAAGTCTACGTTTTCTACATGGACATACGGAGCAACTTTAAGGGCTATGAGGAATTTTATCAACGTGCAAGAGAGCTTGGCGTAAACTTTGTTCATGGAAGGGTGAGCCGCGTTTTTGAAGTTCCTGAAACAAAAAATCTGATTGTACATGCTGAGGACATGGCGCTTGGTCAGCCTATAGAAGTTAAGGCTGAAATGATTGTTTTGGCAACTGCAGCCATACCCAAGAAAGGTACAGAGGAGACAGCACATATACTCAACTTGACGTGCGGAGCAGACGGCTTCTTCATGGAAAGCCATCCTAAGCTTAAGCCCATAGACGCGCCTACGGATGGAATATTTCTAGCTGGGGCATGTCAAGGGCCGAAGGATATACCATACTGTGTCTCGCAGGGCAGTGGTGCGGCATCGAGAGCGGCGACTGTGCTTTCGAAGCCAACTTGGAAGATTGAGCCGATAATAGCTATGGTAGACCCGGACAAGTGCAGGAATGTTAAAACGAAATGTGGAATATGCGCTCAGAAGTGTCCCTATGGTGCAGTAAAGGCTGAGGAAGGGAAACCAGCCAATGTGATAACAGCCATGTGCCATGGGTGCGGAACATGTGTAGCAGAATGCCCAGCAGATGCCATAACACAGATGCACTTCACAGACGCCCAAATCTTCGCCCAAATAAGAGCAGCCCTAGAAACAAATCCTGAAGACAAGATTTTGGCTTTCCTCTGCAATTGGTGCGCTTATGCAGGAGCAGATCTAGCAGGCACAAGTAGGTTTGAATATCCGCCAACAATAAGACCTATACGAGTCATGTGTTCGGGAAGGGTTGACCGAGACTTCATTCTAGAAGCTTTCAGACTGGGTGCTGGCATGGTTATGGTCGGTGCGTGTCATCTTCCCTACGACTGTCACTATATTAGTGGAAACTGGAAGATGAAGGCTAGAATGGACGCTTTGGCACCGATGCTGCAGAAGCTTGGATTAAGCCCAGAAAGATTTCGTGTAGAATACATTTCCGCCGCTGAAGGAGTGAAGTTTGCAGAAGTCATTAGCGAAATGACTGAGCAAATGCTTGCCTTAGGCAAGGATAAAATCAAAGCCGAAAATGAGAAACTTCGCCCCATATTGGAAAACATGCTGAAAAGGAAGAAAATCGTCTAGCTATTCATTTACTTACATAAGATTTATGAGATTGGAGCCGTAATCGTAAATCATGCCAAAACAAAAAATGATAGATTTACTATATGAATTTATGAAAAATTCTAAACGAAGCGACAGAGAACTCGCAAAAGCTGTGGGAGTATCTCAGCCGACAATAACGAGGATGAGAAAAAATCTTGAAAAATTGGGATATATCCGCGAATATACAGTAATGCCCGCTCTTGAAAAATTAGAATTCGAAATTGTAGCACTAAGCTTCCTATCAGTAAGCATAATGCCAGAACAAGTGAAAGAGATTCATAAGTGGGTCTCGAAAAACCCGAAAATACTCTTCTCAAGTTCGGGTGAGGGTCTTAATGGAAAAGCCCTTTTACTAGTTTCAATTCATAAAAGTTTCACAGATTTTTCAGCGTTTACCCGTGAGCTTAGAAGCTTTCCCGCCTTAAAAGCCACTTCGGTGGAAAGTTTTCTAGTTTCACTCAAAACAGATGTGATTAAACATTTTTCTTTTAAAGATTTGGAACGAATCTAATCAAATATAGTTCAGAATCATCCGTATGCTGATAAAAATTAGCAATATACCGAAGATTCTGCGAAGGTTTCTGCTAGAAATCTTTTTAGAAGTGTAAGCTCCTAACTGGGCGCCGAAGATTGTTCCTAAGGCTAGGAGAATAGCATACTCACCATGTATATGACCTAATGAGAAATGTTGCGTTACGCCAGCTATTGAGGTGAAAATCATGGTGAACATGGAAGTCGCCACTGTGACATGTATTGGTATGCCCATGGCTAACGTCATTATCGGCACTAACAGCGAACCTCCACCAATGCCTAATAATCCAGATGAAAGTCCTCCAAAAAAACTTAACATTACGCCTAACAAAATTTTCGTTCTAGACTCAAACAATGCTTTCTCGGAGTATACAACCGTGTAATGCGTGTTTTCATCAGCATCTGAGCGTTTTGATTTGCGAAAACTTGATTGGAAGATCATGCGTAAAGCAACGAAAAATAGGAAGACTCCGAAAATTAAGCCTAACAGCCATGCTTCTATAATTGAGGTTAAGTAGGCACCAAAGAAAGCCCCTGGAACGGTTGCTATTGCTAAGATTAAACCAGTCTTGTAGTATATTCGCTTCTGCCTTGAATAATTTACAGTTGACGCTAACGAAGTGAAAATAATCGTTGTTAGACTAGTTCCAGCCGCTTGAGCTGGAGAAAAAAGATATAATAAAGTTAGTAAAGGCACCATGAAGATGCCGCCTCCGACACCAATCATCGAGGCAACTGCTCCAATTAGAAATCCAAATATAGGTAACAAAATTTCCATCATTTAACTACACCAAAGCCATATTTTTAACGAAACTTTTTCTCTATCCATGCCTATGCCGGGTTAAAGAATCTGTTCTAAAAGGCATTCAATTATTAAAGCTTTAACATATCTGACTATTTAAACGAGAAACCTTTTACACGGTCTTCCTTGTTCTCCCAATATTCCCTTGTTCGCAGATACTGAATCTTCGCCTTCAAAGAACCTTCTTTTCAAAGAAGCTTCACCAAGAAAGTTGTTTATTCCACCGTTTGTTTCCGTTTTGCTTCCTTCTAAACGTTCAATATACAATTTTAAAGCGTTTTCAGTTATCTTTGAAATATTAAGGCCTAATTCTCGTGCCTTTTCAAGCAGTTTTGGGGGTAAAGTTATGCTCACAGTTGCTTTTTTGCCTTTTATTCTCATTTTATCACACCTTACACGTGTATTATATGTATGAGTGTGTATATTTAACAGTTGTGTTTAGGAAAAACAAATAAGCATGGAAGTGTCTTACATTTTTGTATACAGTTTGTAAACAGTCTAAAAATAGATGATT
>DAOUSM010000154.1 GCA_030627225.1 Candidatus Bathyarchaeota archaeon
CTTCTCAAGCCAAACACGCATCATCTCAGAGGCTCCATAAGCCACAATAGGCTCAGCGTCAAAAACACGGTTTCCACAGCAGAAGCCAAAACCAGCAATCTTCATCTCCACACTTTTATGCACAGCCTCAACATCAATGTGCTTAGTTCCATACAAAGCCTCATGCAAAGGACAATACTCAACCAAAGGCTCGCTCAAAACTTCTATGCCTTTCGCTGAAATCAGCACACGAGCACCACAACAATAAATTTCATGCTCACCCTTAACACACATAGCTTAAACTCCCTCACGTAAGAAAGGAAAATGAAGAGGTAATTATCGCTATTTCTGTTGTTCCTTATTCGTCATTTCGTTAATCTGCTGCTCCATCATATGCCCATGACAATAAACCAAGGCGTTCTTGACACCAGCAATCTTCAAAGCCGCACTTTTAATATCCATAGCCAACTTAAAAGCGATAGGACAGAAGGGACTGGAAGGAATAAAATCCACTTTAACAACGCCCGGCGCTTCCTCTTTGACACCAGTAATCATGTGCATCTCCGCAAAGGTCAAACCAGTCTCGGGGTCAACCACTTGACCGACTGCTTCACGCACCTTATCCTCTAAATCCGTCAAATCCCTTTCACATCCAAGATGTTCCCGTGAATAAGTGGAAATGTGCCATATAAATATTCATAACGTTACAGATTCTGCTTATTCTTCTTCAGGTACATGCGCCAACTTAAAGCCATAGTCCTGGGATGCGAAGCCTTAACCTCATCCAATCTTGAAGTAGCAGTGTTATGTGGAGCCTTCAAAACCAGTTCAGGATTCGTGTACGCTTCTTCACAGATTTTTCGCATAGCCTCAACGAAGCGGTCAAGCTCCTCCTTCTCAAAGGTTTCCGTCGGCTCAATCATCAACGCTTCATCAACAATAAGCGGAAAATAAATCGTCGGTGCATGCAATCCATAGTCAAGCAGGCGTTTAGCAATATTTAACGCTGAAACACCAGTATCATTCTTCAAAGGTTTAGCGCTGAAAACACACTCGTGCTTCCTAAGTTTTTCACTATTATACGGAAGCGTCAAACCCTTAATCTCCCTAAGCTTCTTCATAAGATAGTTGGCGTTTAAAACAGAGACTTCCGCCACTTCCTTCAAGCCTTCAAAGCCCAAACTCAAAATGTAAGCATAAGCCTTCAACAAAACAGCAACATTCCCATAAAAACTCCTTATTTTGCCAACACTATGCGGCCTATCATAGTCTAAGTGATAGCGTTCACCATCAAAAACTATGCGTGGAACAGGCAGAAACTTAGCTAATTCCTCGGAAACGCCAACCGGACCTGCTCCAGGACCACCGCCACCATGAGGAGTGCCAAAGGTTTTGTGAATGTTAATGTGGACTATGTCGAACCCCATGTCGCCGGGTCTAGCCTTACCAAGTATAGGGTTCAAGTTTGCACCGTCATAGTAGAGCAGCCCACCAGTCTCATGAACAATTTTAGCTATTTCCTCAATGTTCTTCTCAAAAATTCCGAGAGTGTTAGGATTGGTAAGCATTAGGCCTGCTGTGCGTTCGGAAACAGCCTCTTTCAAGGCTTCAATATTCACGCATCCGTCCTCGTCTGAGGGAACAACCACAACGTTGAATCCAGCCATAGCCGCACTCGCAGGATTGGTGCCATGAGCAGAGTCTGGCACAATGACTTCTCTCCTTTTTTCAAGCTCACCATTAAAATTGTGATAAGCCCTCATCAAAGAAGTGCCAAGAAATTCTCCATGGGCACCAGCGGCAGGCTGCAAACAAACTTCATATGTACCAGTTATCTCAGCAAGCCAACGCTCAAGCCTGTAAAGAATTTCCAGCATGCCTTGCACTGTGCTCTCATCCTGGTACGGATGCACCATGTTTATCGTTGGCAGATTTGCAAGCAACTCGTTTATTTTCGGATTATACTTCATTGTGCAACTTCCAAGCGGATACAAGCCAGAATCAACACCATAGTTCATTTCAGATAAACGCGTGAAATGCCTTACAACCTCAACCTCTGAAAGCTCAGGAAGCCTAAGCTGGCTTTTCCGCCGCATATTCTCCGGAATAAGCATGTTCACATCGCCAACAGTACGCCTGATATCCTCTTCAACCCGTGGAAGAACATGTCCTCTCCGCCCATTCCTTCCAAGATTAAAAATTAACGGCTCATTCCAGTCTGCTTGCCTAAACATAACGCTTTTCACCTCCTTCCAACCAAAATCTCCTCCAAAGCGGCTGCCATACGCTCAATATCCTCTTTAAAATGAATTTCAGTCACACCGTAGAGGGTTGTTTTGCCGAGCTCTGGAAACTCCTTTGAGATGTCCTTACCGCCGTGAATCCCGTGTTGCAGAAGTTTTTCATGTACCTCATTAACGCTTAAGCCAGCCTCATCAAAGTTTACGGTGAATTCCTTAAAGTGGGCTGAATTGAAAACCGGAGCTTTAACACCCTTTATTTTCGAAAGCAGATGCATGGCGTAATTTGCCTTATACATCATTGTTTCTCCAAGTTCTCGTAAACCTTCAGGTCCAAGTAAAGCCATGTAAACAGCTGAGGCCACAGCACACAAGGCTTCGTTGGAGCATATGTTAGATGTTGCCTTCTCACGTCTAATATGCTGTTCACGAGTCTGCAGAGCCATGCAAAAACCTTGCCTTCTACCATCCTTAGTTGTTGTCGTTCCGATTATCCGGCCTGGCATCTGCCTAATCAAACCTAAATCATCACGGCAAGCAAAAATCCCCAAAAGAGGCCCACCAAAATTCATCGAGTTCCCAAGAGGCTGAGCCTCACCAACCACAATGTCAGCTCCGTAATCACCTGGAGGTTTTAAGATTCCAAGCGATGTTGGGTCCACGCCTACTATGAAAAGCGCCCCGTGTGCATGTGCTTCCTTACTTATCTCGTCAACTTGGGTTTCAATAAAGCCTAAATAAGATGGGTTTTCAATGTAAACTGCCGCTGTTTTATCCGAAAGTTTACTCTTCAAATCCTCGAGGCTGATTTGCCCAGTTTCCCTGTTATAGGCCACTTGTTTAGTTGTTATTCCAACTGGTTCAGCGTAAACTTGCAGCGTGGCCGCTCTCTC
>DAOUSM010000061.1 GCA_030627225.1 Candidatus Bathyarchaeota archaeon
ATAGTGGTTACACCACGGTTCGTGGCTAAAACAATGATAGGCACAAGCTCGCTTTCGATAGCTCTGCCCAAGAAGCTGAAAGCTTCCAAGTCTAGAAGGTGTGAGTCGTCAATGAACAAGACGCCTGGGTGGATGAAGGCTTTTCCCTCGTCTACCATTTTTTTAACTCCTTCGTCTACCGCTGCACGAACTTCAGTGTCTATTTCTTTAGTTTCTGAACCTCCAAAAAACATGGAGAAGATGCCTCCGCCAAATCTTTGGCGAGCATTAATTTCATCCATGTCTGCTAGGGTTAAGGTGTAAACGAATTCCTTCTCTTTAAGCACTTTGCCCGGAGGGCGAGGGATTTTCCTCCGAGTATCTATATCATACGTTTTTCCTTTAATGCTTTCCATACTTATGCCCAAGTTAACGACTCTTCCAGATTCGGCGTCAATTTGTATTACACACCCTTCCGATATGTTCTGCTGGATGATTTGTTGGGCTATGGTAGACCCTGCCTCGATGGTTTTCTCTTCACTCTGGGTTTTCAGTGTTAGTCTAACGCTTTCGGGAACCTTCTGGTAAGGATTATACGGGTGGGGGGCAGTTCTTATGTCCATGCCAGTGAGCTCGCCTTCATAGACTTTGCGCATCTCATGAATCTCCACTCCAATACATTTTCTTATGGCCTCAATGAGAATCTCCGTCTTCTTGCGTTCGCTGCTGTACACTTCGCTTCCACTCATCTGAATGAACGGCACATTCACGCCTAACTCCCTAGAAATTACTACAGCAATCGCCGTCTTTCCTGTTCCAGGAGGACCCGCAAGAATCACGGTTTTACCGCTTAGCTTTCCGTCTTTTATCATCTGAACAACAAGACCAGCGGCTTCTCTAGCCCTTTCCTGACCAACCATCCCATCCTTTATTTTAACCGCTTTCAAGTTTTCATCTAAACCTAAACCCTTAATGTGAGTGTGTGCACCGATTCTTTCAAATCTACTAACAGGCTTAGTGGGAACTTCTCGAATAGACGCCATAGACCTATCACCATGTGAAATTAAAATTGCAGAATAAAACAGAGAAAACCCAAAATATAAATTTAGCTTCCCCTTCAACGCAATTCTAAATTTTCTTTCGGCTTGCATTTATCATGTTGAGCACAAACTTAGCAAATTGGTTAAGTTTTTCTGAATCGAAATTTATCTGCGAATTCGAAGCATAGTTTTCCAGTGCTTTGCTGACCATGTCTTTGAAGATAGACTGAGTTTGTAAATACCATTTTCCACCTTCAATCTTCGACATAACTTTTCCAGTCTTAAGAAAACTCAAAACTCTGCATAGGTTCAAAATGTAGTATTCAGGATGTTTTGTGAGCAAATCAGGGATGTCTTCCAGGTCGTATAACAAGGCTTTCAAGTAGTCTTCATTAGACACTTTGCCGAAAACATCGTGTATTGGCTTTCCGTATAATGTTATCCCTCTCTCATATACCACTCTTAAATGCGCGGATAAGTCAGGATCCTCATCGGGGAATGGTCCAATGATTCCTTTCTCAAATTTGCTTCTCCAACTTTCTGAATAATGAAACTCAAAAGGCATAGAATAAACAGGATTTTTGGCATAATTCTCTAAAATAACGCTCATTTCAAGTCCCTTACCAACTATTTCCTTCGAAATATTCAAACAAAACATTGCTAAACTCTTTCCTTCCTCTTTAGACAGCGCATTTTTCACAACAATTATTATGTCTAAATCGCTTTTTCCTAGGTTAAAACATCCCATGGCCAGAGAACCGTGAAGATATATCCCCACTAGGCTGTTCTGCAGAATCTTTCTGAAATTTTCTATAAGCTTATTTAACAAACCCTTAACTTCTTTAGTGCAGTTGTGAAAGCTATAACATTTAGCTTTCATCGCAACAGTCACTTTAGACTACCGCCTTTCTATCTAATATGTAGTTTATGACCGTTATACACGAAGCCGCTAAGTAAGGCTGCTTTCCCAAAGAAACCTTTTCACCATACCGTAAAGCGAAACCTTCAACCTTTTTCGGTAAGCCAATATGATCTCCTAAGACAAAAACGGGATTCTCACCTATAGCAACCTTAAAAATGTCTTTTCCACCTTCTTCAAGAACATAGATGGGAGCTTCATCCGCTTTCTCCTTCAACAGAGCCTCAAAACTCGTTTTATCAATGCTTATGCCTGGATGCCTCTTTCCAGACAAAACCTTTTTGAAAATTTCTTTCCATGTCTCCTGGTCTGTGCGTACGTCCCTAAGCGTTGCACCGTCAATCTTTAAGTGTAATGGCGGTGATGGCGGTCCACTTAATAATGCATGGAAAACAACGTTTCTGCGAATTCCATGAGAAAGGAATAAGCTGGCTACAATACATTCATGCACAACATCTAATCTGCCAGCATCACGCAAACTTGTGAATCTCGAATCCGTTCTGCCCCTACGCGAATACAGAATAAACTCACGCAAAACATGCACACCAAAATACTGCATAGCACCAAACAAAATAAGCTATGCGGTTATTAGCCGACATTCATCACGGAATTAAAACTTTTTTCGCTTCACTTGTGTAACATATTTGCTCTAAACATCCATTGATACATAAAAATCATAGAGGGGTATCCCCGCAAACTTTGCACGGGAAATCTGCAATTGCTCATCAAACTGGGAAGCCTGGAGCCTCGGGCGGGCTTTGATCCCGCGACCTACGGCTTACAAGGCCGTTGCTCTACCAGGCTGAGCTACCGAGGCAGTCAACTATAGCATTTTCGACATCAAAAATAAAAACGTTAGCCACCCAAAATTATAATTGAAAACCCTTATTATCCACGACGTAATACTTATATCTGCGAAAGCCGCTTCAGAAATATTTTGGCGGCTTATTGCAAGCCATAAAAAGATGCAACTCCCATCAAACGATGAGGAGCGAAGGGTAAAATGAGCCTTTAGAGGCTCATAATGACACCATGCATAGGCCAAAAGGTTCACTGTAAACGCCAAACAGATACTGCCACAAGGCCCGACATGTTACGCCGTCTGGGGGATGGCTCGGCTTGAGCGCTGAAGAAGGGCGCGGCCAGCCGCGAAAGAGCCCCGGGTAAGCGTATGCAGCTTTAGAACCGGGGATTCCTGAATGGGACTTCCTGCTACAATTTCCTTCGGGAAGTTGTGGCGCTCCCAAATGGGAGCGGGAACCCCCTGAACGGAAGCATCTTAGTAGGGGGAGGAAAAGAAACCAAATGGGATTCCCTTAGTAACAGCGAGCGAAAAGGGAAGAGTCCAAACCGAACCCTGTGGGGAAGACTCACGGGGAATGTAGGGTTATGGGTCCGGCTTCCTCCTCGCCAGCGAAGCTGAAGTGGCCTGGAAAGGCCCGCCATAGAGGGTGAAAGCCCCTTAAGCGTAAGCTGGAAGGAGCTGAGCCGGTGTCCCAGAGTACCGTACCCTAGTTTGGGTGCGGAAAGTTGGGAGACACCAACTTCTAAGACTAAATACGTCTCAAGACCGATAGCGCACTAGTACGGTGACGGAAAGTTGAAAAGTACCCCGGAAGGGGGGTGAAAAGTGCCTGAAACCAGACGGTTATAGACGTGTGCGGCCCGGAAGGGTAGATCCCTCCTGAAGGAAACCGCCGTGAGGCGGCAGTACGAGGGAGGGGGACCAGGGTTGCACGTTCCGTCTAGAAACACGGGCCGGGGAGTTCACGGCTGTGGCAAGCCTAAGGGTCTAGAAGCCCGTAGGCGTAGGGAAACCAACATGCGCGCAGCCAGCTTTCGGGCTGGTCAGGCGCGGAGTCTGAAAGGGCGCGGAGTCACGGCTGTGAGACTAGAAACCGGGCGATCTAGCCCTGGGCAGGGCGAAGCCAGGCGAAAGCCTGGTGGAGGCTCGAAAGGGTGCTGACGTGCAATTCGTTCCTCAGACCTGGGGTTAGGGGCTAAAGACCAATCTAGCCCGGTGATAGCTAGTTCCCTCCAAAGTGGGTCGCAGCCCAGTCCCGGGCGAGGCGGCCGATGGGGTAGAGCACTGATTGGAAAGTAAGGGGTCGAAAGGCCCCGCTTTTCTTTCAAACTCCGAATTCATCGGCGCCGTAGACCCTGGGAGACGGGTTACGGGGGGTAAGCTCCCGGACCGAGAGGGGGACAACCCAGACTGAGGTTAAGGCCCCAAAGTGCTGGCCAAATGCCAAACAAAAGGGCGTCATAAGCCTTAGACAGCGGGGAGGTAGGCTCAGAAGCAGCCACCCTTTAAAGAAAGCGTAACAGCTCACCCGCCGAGGCTTATGGCCCCGAAAATTGACGGGGCTAAGCCAGCCGCCGATACCTCAGGGCGCAGCTTAGCGCTGCGTCGGTAGGAGGGCGTCCTGACTGGGTAGAAGCTGGGCCGTGAGGTCCAGTGGACCGGTTCAGGATTGCAGATCCCGGTGGTAGTAACAGCAAAGAGAAGTGAGAATCTTCTCCGCCGAAAGGGCCAGGGTTCCCCGGCAACGCGTCGTCAGCCGGGGGTAAGTCGATCCTAAGGCATGGCCTAACCGATCATGCCGAAAGGGAATCCGGTTAAAATTCCGGAACCACGAAGGTACACGCGGCGACGCAAGCTCAACGTCTGACGCTTCGGGCTAGGCTGAGCAAGGCTGTCGCCTTGTTTAACCGTATAAGCCTGGGGAGTGCCGTAACGGCGAGAACCAGGTGAAAGCGGGAATAGCCGCCCGTTTAGGGCGGTTCAGCCAATGTCTGGAGCCATTGAAAAGGGTGTTGGGAAGGATCCTTCGTGACCGTACCTAGAACCGACACAGGTGTCCCTAGGCGAGAAACCTAAGGCGTGTCGGGTATACGCCAAGCGAGGGAACTCGGCAATTTAGCCCCGTACCTTCGGTATAAGGGGTGCCTGCTTTTTTAGCCTTGGCTGGAAC
Organism: Candidatus Bathyarchaeota archaeon; assembly: GCA_030627225.1. Lineage (GTDB taxonomy): Archaea > Thermoproteota > Bathyarchaeia > Bathyarchaeales > Bathycorpusculaceae > DAOUSM01. The sequence continues at coordinate 4,914 of DAOUSM010000061.1, forward strand.
AGCAGGTCGCAGTGGCAAAGGGGTCTCGACTGTTTAATAAAAACATAGGAAGCCGCAAGCGCGAAAGCGTGTGAACGGCTTCTGAATCCTGTCCAGTACAGGTACCTGAAACCCGGGTTCAACCGGGCTAAGGGCCTGCAAACGACGGGAGTAACTCTGACTCTCTTAAGGTAGCCAAATGCCTTGTCGGGTAAGTTCCGACGTGCATGAATGGATCAACGAAGGCCCCGCTGTCCCCGCTTGGCACCCGGTGAACCCACGTAACGTGGACGAACAGTCCACGAACTCCCAGCGGGAAAAGAAGACCCCGTGGAGTTTTACTGCAGTCTGCCGCTGGAACATGGCTGCGGATGCAGAGCGTAGACGGGAGCCGTTAATCCCGGTTTCTCTGGGAACCGGGGGAGGCGCCAATGGAACACCGTCCTTTCGTAACCGTGTTTCTAACTGGCGCTTCGGCGCTGGAACAACGGCAGATGGGCAGTTTGGCTGGGGCGGCACGCCCTTGAAAAGATATCAAGGGCGCCCTAAGGTCGGCTCAGACGGGACAGAAACCCGTCGTAGAGTGCAAAGGCAAAAGCCGGCCTGACTGGATCCTCCACAGTAAGGGATCCAGAGGCGAAAGCCGGGCTTAGCGATCATCCATGTCCCCTTTGGTGGGGGCTGGATGTGACAGAAAAATTACCCCGGGGATAACAGGCTTGTCGCGGGCGAGAGTCCCTATCGACCCCGCGGCTTGGTACCTCGATGTCGGCTCTTCCTATCCTGGCCCTGCATAAGGGGCCAAGGGTGAGGCTGCTCGCCTATTAAAAGGGAACGTGAGCTGGGTTTAGACCGTCGTGAGACAGGTCGGACTTTATCTGCTGGGAGTGCTGGCTGCCTGAGGGGAAAGGGTCCCTAGTACGAGAGGAACGGGACGCTGTGGCCACTAGTTAACCGGTTGTCCGACAGGGCAGACGCCGGGCAGCCACGCCGCTGAGGATAAGGGCTGAAAGCATCTAAGCCCGAAGCCTCTCCTGAAAATAGGCAGCCATTCCCCTAAAACGCTGGGCTGGCAACAGCCTGGCCAAAGGGACGAGGGCTCCCATAGAAGATGGGTTTGATGGAGCCGGGGTGTACGCGTCAAGACTTCGGTCGAGACGCTCAGCCTGCGGCCCCCAACCGCCTGAGATGTCGGGCTAAAGCAGTATCTGGACGATATAAGCGGTGAACCTTGCGAAAAGGCCTATGCATGGTGTCTTGGCATCTTACTATTCTCAAATTTTATC
>DAOUSM010000173.1 GCA_030627225.1 Candidatus Bathyarchaeota archaeon
AGCCATCCTCTTTTTTCTATGTATTGTCTGTGAAGGCTTAGGAGATATGGAATTTTTTGTCCTTGTTTTTCGCTTTTTGGCGCATAATTCGGTCATATTCTTTTGATAAGATTTTGAAGGCGATTGAGAGTTTTTCAGCTCTATCGATTTTTCCACTCTTTCTAGCTTTCAAGGCCTCAGCGGCTAGGTATGAAAGCACGCTGTGCAGATTCTCCTCCAACCCATCACCCATGTAGCTGCCCCGATTTTCAAAACACAACAACAAGTTAAAAACTACACCATTCCTCTTCAAAAGTTAGTTGACCAACAATAGAAGTACATTAGTGATTTAAGGCTTATACACCGGAATGCCTAACATTCTCAAAACGTTCGAACATTCTGCGTGGCGAAATAAAAATGCCGAGATCGATGAAAAACATAGTAGAACAGTGTAATAGAAGATTTTTTCATAAACCATAATAAGTTTGTAAATAATTTATTCTAAAGGAGAGGGTAAATAGGGGTCGAGGGGAGAAAGGAGAGTTTCCAAAACTAATTTCCCTATTATCCTCTCCTCAAGAATTTTATACAAAAAAGTATAAACTTTTAAACTTTTCTATTCAAAAACTTGACTGGTTTTAGACTTCTGATTTTAGAGGAGATCTGCCTTTCTCGTCTAGGTGGTCCCATAGGGCGTGGAGAAGTTCTGTTAGAGCATAACCTTTTAGGGGTAGTTCGGTAGTCACTTGGTGAACTATGCCTTGGACAAGGCTTTAACTTTCTGGACCGTATAATGAATTTAAACCTTAAATAGAACGGGGTTGTCTGTCGCGTTTCCTAAGGCGCTGGACATCTACTTCTAAACAGACTGGAAAAATACAGGGAGTAGGTCCTATTGGTTAGAATTTCATGCAATAAATTGTTCTTGCACATAGATCCTCTGGCATTAATGACGTACGGCGCCATACACTTATGAAAAGATACTTGCGATGCTTGCTGAAGTCTAAGTTAACAGTATCATGCATTCACAATATTAAAACAGGAAATTATCAAGGGGGAAGGGGTATGTGAAAACGATAGGGAGGTATCGTTTCAACGTTTTTTCATGAGGCTTGGATAGCAAAACAGCGGCTAGAACATATTTGCATCTATTTGGATCATATATTAAACCTCGGGGGGAGGCTGTACGTCACACGCATAAAGTTTCCCGAGGTTAAATGCAGCACCCAGACAACCTAACTTTTAAGTCTCACTTCTGCATAGAACCTTAAAGACTAATAGAACGCTGGCAGGTAAAAAGCTTGGACACAGAAACAAAAATTGACTTGATCTGCAAGCCCCCAACAGAAGAAGTCCTAACCATAAAAGGCCTAAGAAACCTTGTAGAAACCGAAGAACACCCCATAGCCTACAACGGCTGGGAACCATCCGGCCTCGTTCACCTAGGAACAGGCGTCATCTGCGCCTACAAAATGAAAGACTTTGTAGAAGCTGGAATACACTTTAAGGCTTACCTTTCAACATGGCACGCTTGGCTAAACAACAAACTAGACGGCAACCTCCAACTAATCAGAAAAGCAGCAGACCTCTTCAAACACTCATGGATAGCCCTAGGCGTCCCAAAAGACAAAATTGAATTCATATACTCAGACGAACTCTACGATGACATCAGCTACTGGACAAAAACAATAACAATCGCAAAAAACCTAACAATAGCCAGAACAAGAAGAACTCTCGAAATCGCAGGAAGAAAAGAAACCGAAGCACACTACGTCTCAGACTTCTTATACACACCAATGCAAGTAGCAGACATATTTCACCTAGAAGTGAAAATCTGCCAGTTAGGCATGGACCAACGTAAAGCAAACGTAGTAGCCAGAGAACTAGGCGAAAAACTCGGATTCTGGAAACCCGTATGCGTTCACCACCACCTACTACAAGGCCTAGAAAAACCAGCAATATGGCCCATACCAGAAGGAAAAGAAAAAGAAGCCGTAGCATCGGCTAAAATGTCAAAAAGCAAGCCTGAAACATGCGTATTCCTCTATGACTCACCAGAAGAAATAAAACAAAAAATAGCCAAGGCCTTCTGCCCAGAAAAAACAATAGAATTCAACCCAATCTTAGACATATGCAAACACATAATCTTCAGAGAAAAAGAAACATTCACAATAGAACGGCCAGCAAGATTCGGCGGCACAGCAGAGTTCCAAAGCTACCATGAACTGGAAACAGCCTACAGGCACGGCAATTTGCATCCGCAAGACCTTAAAAATGCAGTTGCAGAAGAACTGGCGGTAATCCTTGAACCCGTCAGAAGATATTTTGAAAACAATAGAGAAGCAAAAGAATGCCTAAACATTGTAAAAAACGCTGAAACAACTAGGTAAAAGCCTTGTCAACTCGTCTTAAAGAGAAAGAGGAAAAAATTCTGCGAGTTTTAGAATGTTTGACTGAAGAGTCTGCAAAGGGAACACCCATAATTGTGGAAGGAAGAAAGGATGTTGAAACTTTAAGGGCGTTGGCTGTGGAAGGAAAAATAATCTCTGCAAAAACTGGTGGAAAATCTCTTCTAGACGTTATCTCCGAAATAGAGAAAAGCAAGGCACGAGAAGTTATTCTATTATTGGATTTCGACAGACGGGGAAAAGAATGGACAAAACGCCTAAAACAAAACCTAGAAAAGGCAAAAATAAAACCCAACACCACATTTTGGAACGAACTATTAAGACTTGTGGGTAGAGAGGTTAAAGACGTTGAAAGCTTAGTCACCTACATGGAAACCTTAAAGAGGAAGATTTGTAATTCATAAAAGTAATATAGAGTAGG
>DAOUSM010000177.1 GCA_030627225.1 Candidatus Bathyarchaeota archaeon
AATGAACCATGTCTGTGGGGTCGTGGTCTAGTTTGGTCTAAGATTCGCGCCTGGGGCGTGCGAGGTCCGGGGTTCAAATCCCCGCGACCCCACCAGAAATCCCGACGCTCAACATCTTAACCGCAAAGCTGAAGTTTAGAGGACTAAGAAGCCGTGGGAAAACGTCTGCTAAAGAGCTTCAGTAAAGCTTTTCCATAGAAACGTACAAACTTGTTTAAGGGTGCTTTAAGTTGGGAATTCAGCAAATTGAAGTTTACCATGTTACTTTAGGCTATAAAGAACCCTTCAGAATAGCCCCTAGAGCAAGCACTGAAAGCCACAACGTCATAGTAAAAATAGTTACGGACTATGATGTGGTTGGCTGGGGTGAATCTTCGCCGTCACAGAGAGTAACCGGCGAAACCGCAGAAACCGTTATCAAAACTCTCGATAAGATTGCGCCGAAGCTAATCGGCATGTGCCCATTAAGAATCGAACAAGACGTTGAGGTCATGGATTCAATTGTTGAGGAAAACCCTGCCGCAAAAGCAGCCATTGATATAGCGTTACACGATATTTTTGGAAAAACCGCTCGAAAACCGCTTTTCATGTTGATGGGTGGCTACCGCACAGAAGTTCTAACAGACTTAACCTTAGGCATTAAATCGCCTAAAGAGATGGCTAAAGACGCTGTTAAAGCCGTCAAGAAGGGGTTTAAAGCCCTAAAAGTGAAGGTTGGAGTCGACCCCGCCGAAGATGTTGAACGCATCAGGCTAATCCGCGAAGCAGTTGGCAACAACATAGAGATAAGAATTGACGCAAACCAAGGTTGGACACCCAAACAAGCCATAGAAGTCCTCAACAAAATAGAGAAATTTAACATCCAATTTGCCGAACAACCAGTCCCAGCAGAAGACATCAAAGGCCTAATAAAGGTCAGAAAAAACTCGCCGATACCAATCATGGCTGACGAAAGTGTACATTCACCAGAAGATGCTCTACGCTTGATACGAGCAGAAGCCGTAGACTTGATAAACATCAAACTGATGAAAAGTGGAGGAATACTGAAAGGCAGGAAAATCGCCGATATAGCCGAGGCTGCTGGAATACCGTGTATGATTGGATGCATGGGCGAATCTGAAATAGGCATAGCCGCCGGAGCACACCTAGCCGCAGCCGTTAAAAACATACAGTACGCAGACCTAGACTCAGACATTCTGCTGAAAGACAAGCTAGTCAAAAAAGGCGGGACAAAAGTCAAAAACTCAATGCGAATATTTCCAAAACAAAATGGGTTAGGCATAAAAGAGTTGGATCAGAAGCTTTTGGGAAAGCCGAAAAGGATTTACAAGTAGCTCAATTTGCATGAGGCTGCCAAGCGGAACCGTGGAAAAGTCGGAAACAACTCTGCAGTTTAAAGGGCATCCGATCCATAAGCAGTTTTTAAGTGAAAACCACTTTAATTGATAAACTTGGCGAATTGGTGAAGCTGTCCGGACTATTCGCTTCCTACTCAAAACCAAACCGACTTTTTCCAAAATGTATATTAAAAAACACGAGCTTTATACCGAAATATGAGTGACTGGATTAAAAAGTTGTTTGTTGAACGCTCCGACTTATTCTTAAAGCTTATGAATACACGCTGGCCTCGGACTGAGGAATTGGTCAACGGAATGGTAAAGGTACTTAACGACTACGGGATTACGTCAGGCAATTTGCTTGATCTATGCTGCGGAAACGGACGAATTTCAGTTTACATGGCTAAGAAAGGGTTTAAAACCGTTGGAGTCGACATTTCCAAAGCCTTCATAGAGGATGCTGGGAACAAGGCCCGAGAGCATGGTGTTTCCAGCCTGTTAACTTTTCTAGAAGGAGACGTCAGAAAGCTGAAAGAAGTCATTGGAGACGTTTCAGAGCCTTTCGATGTTGTTGTTAACGCTTGGACATCCATTGGGTACTTCTCGCCAGAAGAGGATTTGGGCATCTTTAAACAAGCCAGAGAGCTTTCGAGGGAAGGTGCAATCCTATTTATCGCTGAGACCATGCATAGCAACTTCATCTTTCTGAAGTTTACCCCTACCGCTTACACGGAAGTAGACAACATTGTCCTGTTGGAGAACAGAAAGTATGACCCGACAACGTCACAATTAAACACGTCTTGGGCATTTTACAATAAACATGGAGAGAATTTAGAGTTTATAGACAGAGTAGAGTATCAACTTCATATTTATAGCCTCAGTGAGCTCTCCTCTCTTCTTAGAAAGGCGGGCTGGGAGACCGTGGCATTTTATGGAAGTCTTTCAACATTGCAGCCAATGAATCCTTTGACGAGTCTTAACATCGTGGCTAGAGCACGCTGAAATTTAGTATGGCTACCGGACTAACACCAAATCGGTTCAAGTACTTCAAAACAAATAGAGAGCACTTAATGCATTAAACGCTTTTGAGGATTTTGAAGCTGTCAATGATTATGGATGTTGAAAATATGAAAATGTAGGCTAAATGTGGTGGTATTAGCAATGGGGGCACGTCTATTGGAAAGTTTAGGAATGTTGGTAGTAGTACTGTGAATGTTGGTATGGTTAGGATTAGGTTTGAGTTGTGTGGTTGAAAGAATGTGGCTGTGTCCTTGGTTTTTAGCATGATGATTACTGACGTGAGGAATATTATCCATTCTATTGATATGTTTGTTTGACTTTTGATGTTTATGCCTGTTCCGTATTGTTGTGTCGTTATTGGCCATAGTAGTTGGGTTTGGCATCCTGCTACGTAGT
>DAOUSM010000104.1 GCA_030627225.1 Candidatus Bathyarchaeota archaeon
ATCTTTGACTTTACTCGATCACTCGCCTTATCAAAATATGTTGAGTGCATACATATGAAGGATTTGTTTGCAGGCCACCCTACTGGCGGTAAGGCTTTAGGCGTGCGGTAGTAGCCGCCTCTGCAAAAGGCTAATTGTCCACCGGTTCCTGTGAATTGGGTTGTGCCTATGGATTCTGAGTTGACTTGACCTTGTAGGTCAATTTCTAGGGATGAGTTAATTGTGATCATGTTATTGTTCATTGCTACTATGAATGGATCATTTGTGAAGTCGACGGGGTATCCTGCCAGCATGGGATTGTGGTCCATCCAATCGTATAGTTTTCTGCTTCCAAACGCAAAGGTATTGACAATTTTGCCGGGAAGAAATGACTTCTTTTTGCATGTTAGAACACCCTTCTCAACCAATTCAACGATGGCTTCCGTTACCATTTCTGTGTGAATGCCTATGTCTTTTGCTCCCAGTTCACCTAAAAGTTTGCAAATGGCGTTAGGGAGAGCCCCTATCCCAACTTGCAGTGTTGGTCCATCAAGCGGTACAAGTTCAGCGACGTTCTCAGCTATTTGTTCATCAACTTTTGTGGGTTCTGGAGTTGGATACTCTACTATTTTGTCCTCAGCATTTTCTATTATGTAATCCACTTCAGAAATGTGAACGCACTCATCATAGCCGCCTGGCACCCATGGTTTACTTTCATTAACTTCAACAATCCTTATTTTGGCTTTTTCCATAGCAGCTTTGGAGAAGCTAATGTCTGTGCCGAAATTGAAGAAGCCATGGCTATCCATAGATGTTGTCGTAAAAACGGCGATGTCAACGTTAACGTCTTCCCTGTAGTAACGTGGTGCTTCACCAAAGTTCATTGGTATGTAATTGCATCTTCCTTGTGCCACGTACTTTCTTGAAGGTGAGCCTTGGTGCCAATCACCAAGCCAAAATGTGGTTCCATCACGGTCTTTCTCCAAGCATTGAATGGGTTTTAAGGGTAGGCAGCATCTGATCTTAACATTCTGCAGTTCACCAGCTCTTTCTGCTAAAACTCTGTCAAACAGAAATGGTTGATCGTTACCGAAGCCGTAGTCTATCCACATGCCAGATTTTACAAGCTTTGCTACTTCATCAGCTGACTTGAGCTTCTGTTCATAGGATTTCCGAACACCCATAACCATGGATATATTACACCTTTCCGTATGTTTGCAACGAGTTCTGTATATCTACGGAGTCATCCCTAAAAAATTTAATGGATGGACAAGTGAGAAAAATATGTAAAAGCGCTTAAGCCTTTCGTAGGTGATTCATTTATCAGACTCACAAAGCCAACACGCACTCGCTTCATTTTCTGAAGTTCCAATCATCTGAGGAGTACTTTTTGATTATTTTGTCTGTCAGATTTTTCTCAAAATCAATCAGCTGTCCTTCTATGAGTTTTATTTGGAAGGCTTTCTCGAAGCCGTTTATCAAAGCTTTTTTTAGTTCCTCAAAGCTTACTTCTTTTCCAAGATAACGCTCTACGGATGTTACTCTTTCGTCAACGTTTTTTATCAGTTTGTCGCGTATTTTCTCGTTGGGAACCTTGAGTATAGTGAACATGAGGGTGGGGTTAACCCGCCTAAGTATTGTGCCATGCTGAAGCACTATTCCCATTTTTCGAGTTTGAGCGCTTCCGGAAATTTTTTTCTCACTCACCACTATGTCGTTTATCTGTTTGAATTTGGCGGGAATGCCTAAAAGGTTTAACCCTTGAACCAAGCTTGAACAAAGTGTTTGGTACGTTTCTTGAAAATCCTTAGAAATTAACCTATGATTTTCCGCTACAATAATGCTGTACGTTAGTTCTCCTTCTTTGTCATGATACACTGCTCCCCCACCGGTTACTCTCCGCACATAATCAACTCTCCACTCGTTGCAAGCAGCGATGTCAACTTCATCCTCCATACTTTGGAAATAACCTATAGAAACAGCGGAAGGCTGCCACCTGTAGAATCTTACAGTGTTAGGAACCAAGTTTTTAGTTTTAGCTATCGCTATTGCTTCATCTAACGCCATGTTGTAAAAAGCGTTGTGTAAGCCTGTGTCTAAGAAACGCCACTCCTCAACCATTTCTATCACAAGCCATCAAAATACATTTCACGAAATCTTCAGGTGATACCCCTAAGAGTGTAACATTTTTTTCACGAATTACATTCTTTATGACCTGCAGCATATCTTCTTCTTTTAAGGGTTTACCAATCAACGCTTGTTCTAAGGCGTCAATGGCTTCTTCAGGATGAAGGAAAAAATCTCCCGTAATTTTTATCTTTTGAATTTCACCCTTCCCCCGTGTAAGCTGAACTTTAACCAGCTTGCCACCCTTAACCTTGAGCAGAGCCCTTCCCATAGCACTCTTTCCTGAGTAATGTTTTAGGCTGGCTCGTTGATTTTCTTCCCCATTTTGCTGGTCCATTCATTTATTGGAACGGCGAACTGTTTTTCAACTTTGTTTCTGTATATGCTGTTGTATGTGCAGAATGACCTTATTTTGCCATCCGGTGTCGCGTAATGAATTGAACATTTTTGAACTCTGTCTACATCAAAGTTCCAAACGTCTTGGAAGTGCATTATTCCGAGCATGATAACCCTACGCATGAGTTCTCCTAGAGCCTCGTAGCTTCCCTTAGTTATCACATTCTTTATCAAGTTTCTAACAAGATCAGACTTCACCATCGGCAAAAGCTTCATCAGTTTCATTTTAGCCATTGTTTTTTTGCCCTTGACACTTGAATAATATACATCCCAGAAAATCTCTGCAAACTTCTCAACATCTACATATCTGGTTATTGGCTTGTAGGAACCGTCTTTTTCAACGACTATGAATGTTGCTGCTCCGCACATGGGATGCATCGTGAACTCTGGATAAGTTCTGTTTTTTAACATTTCCATTCCCTTAGACACCGGAAGAGGCCAGTTAACCGGTCTCCAATCCCACCTTGTCACGGCTCCGTTTGTCTGCTCCTCTATTAGCTTGATTGCATCGGGTATGGTGATGCGGAGTTTCCTCATCTCCTCTTTTTTGGCTCTTCCAGCCATCGAAATCGGCTGAATGTTAACGCATCTAACAACATCATAATTTTTAACAGCATACTGAACTACGTCTCCTAAATCCTTATCATTCACGTCCTTCGCTAACGTAACCACCAAAACTATCGATTTGAAGCCTATTTTTCTAGCGTTCTCCAAAACTTTCTCTTTAATAGGAACAAGGTCTCTTCTTGCCCTAAGTTTCTTGTATATTTCTTCTCTTAAGCCGTCAAATTGGAGATAAAGCGTGCTCATTCCTGCTTCACGAATTTTCTGGAAGTATTCTATGTCTTCTGCAATACGCAGCCCATTGGTATTAACTTCAACATGGGTTATTCCAGCCTTTTTAGCTTCTCTGATTAAATCTGGTAGGTCATTTCTTATAGTTGGTTCTCCACCGCTGAACTGAAGGGCATTACAAGCCCATGGATTGTTAGCTCTAAACAGCTTAATCATGTCAACAATCTGCTCGTAAGTTGGTTCATAAACGTAGTTTGCTGCTCCAGCATAGGCAAAACAAATCGGACACGCCATGTTGCACCTGTTTGTAACATCTATTATGCCCAAAACCGTATGCGTCTTATGTTGCGGACATAATCCACAGTCAAACGGGCATCCATTAACTATCTTGGTGTGAGGATTTTCCAAACCACTGCCTACATATCTGGCATTATACCAGTTCTCATAAAACCACTTGTAAAGTTCAGCATCCCCCCAGTAAACATCCTCAAACTTCCCATGCTCAGGACAAGTTTTCTCTAGGTAGATTACGCCGTTTTCCTCATAAATCCTCATGGCTATTTTTCTCTGGCATACTGGACATATGCTCGTTGAGTACGTCTCAAATTTGTTGGATTCCTGAGGCTTTGACATTTAACTGCCTCGTAAAGGTTTGAATATTAGGTAAGCACAGAAGCTATTAATATTTCTAATCATTTGGAAAAGTTAATTGGAAGGTTAAGGAGCATTTCAATACTGCTTCAATAAAGAGATGGCGCTAGTGCGTGTAAAAATTAAAGTTACAGGCATAGTTCAAGGTGTAGGCTTTCGCCCTTTCATCTACCGGATAGCCGTAAAAAACGGTTTAAA
>DAOUSM010000117.1 GCA_030627225.1 Candidatus Bathyarchaeota archaeon
CTCAAAGTCTAAGAGAAGGAACATCTGCATCCTACATTTTTCCTCCCTCATTGTATGTTTTTGAATGGGTTGAGTTTGAAGTTGATGCTTACAATGTTTCGGGAGGCGTACTCGAAATTAACTTCACGAGGGATGACGAGGTTCTTCGAACAGAACTTGTTTATGGTTCAGAGAAAATATTGTTAAGCGGCTTTGAGCAATACCGACTCCAAAATTCAAACATTGATGTAACGTTGCAAGCGAGAGACGACGATGTGAGAATAGGGTCAGTATACATTAACATAAATCGTGGCACCAGACAATACAATCCCCTACTCGGAGCCTTAAGCTTCACACTTTTTGTCGCTATAATTATAATTCCATTAATATATCACAAGAAAGCGCAACAGGAACCAGGGAAACAAGGCGCATCGATTCCTGCACAGAGAATACTCCTGAACCACGATAAAATATTCTGAGGCTCTTCGTAGTGCCCTCTATATGAGAATGCGAAGAATTTAAACGAACGTGTAAACCTATACCGATCCACATTTTTCCTGTTTCATCTGCTTTTTGTGAGGCTTACCCATTATAGGGTTTTCTTTTAATAAAATAAATAGAAAGTCTGAAAAGTAAATTAGGCATATAATAGTTTATAGGGATGTTGTGAGATGAGTTTGTCGCCTGTTAAGAGGTTGATTCTTGAGACTATGTGGATGCTTGATAAGCCTGCTAGGGCTGCAGAGATAGCGAAGAAAGTTGAGTTAAGTTTTCCACCCGTTATGATGCATATAATATGGCTTGCTCGGATGGGATATGTTGCGACGCCTGAAAAGGGATATTATGTCATAACCGATAAGGGAAAAAGGGCGCTTGGTTTCCCAGAAATTAATGAAAAAAAGGCTGGGGAGATTCTGGCGTACCTACCATTAGAAAAATCCTTTCATTTTTACGTAGACATTGGAAAACCCTTAAGCGTTTATGCGGCAAGTCTGCAAGACTTCTGCGACAAAATCTTGAAGGTTGATGTCGGTTCAATAGAGTTCCACCTTAACCGCGGAGATTTTGAGGCATGGTTTACGGGATTAGGTGATGTCGAACTGGCAAGGAAAACTTTGCTCATTAAGGAAAAGAGGATATCTGGAGAGGAATTACGCAAAAAACTGCATGAAATTGTGAAAAATCGATGCGGGGAACTGGCGAAAGTAAGGCAGCAGTCACGTTCAAGTAATCAAATGCTGATTTAGGCTGGCTTAAAATGTTCTTTGAGTTTCTCCAGAATCTGCGGCAAGGTTGTATATTCCATCTCTTCAACGCCTAGACGCGCTGGTTCAAACTCACCCATACGCCGAAGCATAGAAGCATATTCCACGGCTTCACGCCTAGCCATGTCAAAGGCTGGATCATCAAACAAGTCAGCCATCATCGGTTTCCCGTCATTGCCACTTGCAATCTTTCCATTCGCAACCTGAAAGCCTAAGGCAACAATCCTTGGAGGACCATCAAAAACCGTGCATTTCGCGTTTTTTATTCCAACAGGCATTAATGGACCCCAATGGCTTCCACGCATCCACCCCTCAACGAGGTAACTGTGCATGAAAGGCACAAGAATTTCACCTAAAGCTGGCAGTCCATGCTGCGCACGCACAATCATAACTGGGTCATCTTTTCCAATGTATTTCCCTGCAATTTTCGAAAGTCTTGTTACGCTGCCAACGGCGCATATCAAGTCGTCTCTAGCCCGCCAAACACGTGAAACCACATACCGCTGCACTGTGCCGATCAAAGCAATTAATTCATAAATTTCCTCGGGACATTTAAGCACAATCTTCTTATTTTCAATAGTGTCTAACACCTCGAACTTGAAGCCCCCAGCCATATCCGGGTCGATCACAAGTCCAGCAGTGCTCATCGGATCGGCGAAGATACGAAACAATGGTAAGTTGAAGCCCCCAGCTGAAGTCTTGTCGGCTGCAAAAACCACTATTGGGTCGGATCCTCTTTCCTCAATTTCCATTTCGGCTACGCCAGGTCCCATTCCACGCACGTTTCCGCTGAAAGCGGTTTTCAGAAGGTCTTGTCCAGCACCGTAAAGTTTCAGTTCTAGGGCTTTTTTTGCGGCTTCTTGAAATGTATCCCAAGCAACCTTGTGAATTTCTGGATTTGATTCGCCTCTTTCATGGACCATGAGAAGCTGAAGGTCATCCCCAGCATTGAAAACATAATAACTATTGATCAGCCCCTCTTCTTTTGCCTTTTTCAAGTTTTTCTCCGCAATATCAAACAATGGTTCTGGGACAACATGATGTCCCGCTAAAGAGCCTACATCACATTTGATTAGGGAAATTGTGGTTTTTCTCGACATTACATGTCACTTCGAATTTAGCTCCGATTTAAGGTTAGGTTGTGCCTTTTAAAAGATTTCCCAAAGAAGCTTGAAGAAAACCATGAAATAATTGATAGATAATATTAGAGCAGTGTAGGGACCATCCGTTTTTCACAGTCTTCGTTTCCTCAGCATTGCTTTATTGCTTTACTGAGACATTGTTTATCTACGTTTCCCAAGCTTTAACTTGTATCCTGCTTCTTCTGCCATCTTGTTAACCATAAATCTAGGCGCCTCATGTAGCAGTTGTTTAAATTGTGTTTCAGGAAATTTACTGGCGTATTCCTGAGCTAGTTTAACGTAGTTTTCCATCATTTTCTCCCCTCTTTCTAGAGATGTTAACCCGGATACTGGGGTACCCTTAGCTAAGTCGCATAGGTCGTCCATAACTTGGTAGGCTAAGCCTGTGTTAATTCCGTATGCATAGGCTAGTTGTATCATTTCTTTTTCAGCGTCGGCAATTATTGCTCCTAAAACTGTCGAAAGCGCAAATGGTTCAGCTGTTTTTGCCTTGATAATGACTTTGTATGGTGCCGTTTTAAGTAAGTCCATAACTTCTCCAGCCGCCACTTTTCTAATTCCCCTTTCAACAGTCAACACAGCCTCTGAACCATACTTAACCAGTATTTCTCTTGCGTAGCTGACGATGATATACGGTACCAGTATTGCCTTGATAAGCCCATGCATAATGTAAACGGAAGGCTTTCCCCTTCTTGTGATGTCTAAATCTAAAATGTCATCGTGAGTTAGGCTTGCCGCTTGAAGAAGCTCCAGAGCCACCGCCGCGTCTAAAGCCATCTCCTTGTTTCCGCCTAAAGCTTCGCATATGAGGAGACAGAGACAGCCTCTAAATCGTTTGCCGCCAGCAACTATGTCTCTAGCTATCTCAGCGACTTGTTTGCCCTTTATCCCGTTAAGAAAGCTTTCAAGCCGCCCATCTATCATTCGTTTGCTTTCCAGCCAATACTCACCGAACGTCAATAATTTTTCAGTCATTTACCCGCCTCTTTAAAGTAAAAGCAATGCTACTATCAGAAATGGCATACTTAGCATGATGATGAAAAGCCCCTTGTTTTTCTCTTCCATCGGATTCGGATAATCATCAATTCTGTAGACGTGAATACCACCCAAACTGAGCATAAACGCGAAAGCCGCAAGCATTAAAATGCCAGGCGTTACAGTTGAAGTTTGTACATAGTATGACGCTAAAACAACCAAAAAACAGCCTGTGGAAAACACTTTCTCGTCGTATAACAGTCCCTTAGCGTAGAGAGACAGAATAATGCCTGCAACTCCGAATAACAGAAGCGGCCAGCCAGCCATTAAAGCCAAAACCACAATTATAACAAAGAAAACCACGGTTCCCGCTACGAACAGGGTTAACAACCACTTTTTCGAAAGAGTCTTCCTTTCGCCGCCGTGTACAATGTCATGAACACTGTGAGACATAACTCCTTCAGCGAGAAGAGCAGC
>DAOUSM010000021.1 GCA_030627225.1 Candidatus Bathyarchaeota archaeon
AGAGGTCTCAACAGATGTGCGTCTTAGGTAAAGACAAACTGAAAGAACTCATCGAAAAATACAAATGCATATACCCATACGACTACAACCTGCTCGACGGAGACAGCTACGTCCTAACAGTCAAACAAGAAACAACCCTACACTATCTAGAACACAAAAACCTAACAACATACGAAATAGTCTTCACTCCACCAAACTATGTAGCCCATCTAACAGCCAAAAGCAAGTACGGACGCATGGGACTATCCTTCCTAAACGCAGCAAAAGTCCACAGCGGATTCGTCGGAAGACTAGCCCTAGAACTCGTGAACCTAAGCAACGACCGTGTCCCAATCACAATCAAGCGGGGAGACCCCTTCATGCACATAGAATTCGTAACAAGAGAAGGCGAACCATCACCATACACTGGACAGTACCAATTCCAATACCTAACCGACGAGGAACTGCAAATGTATATTCCAATCCTGAAAAAGCTTTTCCCAAACTATGAAGAACTCGCTAAGACATGGTTTAGAAACAAACGGTTGCCACCATAAAAATAAGTTGAATACGGATTCTGATTTTCAAAAATTGATTTCAAATTCATAACCTTAATCAATAGAAAGTCCTCAACAAAATTGTTTAAATATCACGGTTATGGTATGCTAAGGGGAATATCGATGCGCGCACACAATTACAGAGCCGTTAAGGGGCAGCCCTACACAAGAAAGAAGTTTATAGGGGGCTTTCCGCCTCCGAAAATAACCAAATTCACTATGGGAGACACTAAATCAGAATTCGAATATGAAGCCAAGCTCATAGCCTTAGAAAAGGCTCAAATCCGTCACAATGCTTTAGAAGCGGCACGTATAGCAACAAACCGTTATTTAGGGGATAAGCTTTCGAAAAATTACTGTTTTCGTGTTCTTCCTTATCCACATATGATCCTTAGGGAAAACAAAATGATTTTTGGTGCGCACGCCGACCGCCTTCAAGACGGGATGAAAAGGTCTTTCGGGAAACCAATAGGAACCGCGGCGCGTGTAAAACCCAACCAAACAATCATGATAGTTAACGTGAATGAAGACGGCGTCCAAGCCGCCAAAGAGGCTCTGAAACGTGGAAGCGCCAAGCTTCCGATTACATGCAGAATAATCATCGAAAAAGTGCAAGCAACAGAAGAGGTGAAAACATCGTGACAGAAATGAAAAAAGATTTGGTAATATGGTTTGAAAACCTGCGGAAAACAGATATTCCTTCTGTGGGCGGCAAAAACGCAAACCTAGGCGAGATGATAAATGCGGGCATACCAATTCCACCAGGCTTCGCCGTAACAGCCTACTCCTACAAGAAATTCATCGAAGAAACTGGCATATCCGCGAAAATTTACGAGATTATACGGGAAACAGTAACAGACCCAAACGACCCGAAACAATATGAAATAGCTTCCAAAAAGATTCGCGAACTCATCGAATCAACACCCATGCCTAAAGACATCGAATATGCGACAAGGTCAGCTTACGAAGAGTTATGCAGAAGGCTCAATACAAACGATGTTTTTGTTGCTATAAGGTCAAGCGCCACAGCCGAAGACTTGCCTGACGCATCCTTTGCAGGACAACAAGAAACATTTCTAAACGTTAAGGGCATCGACGAAGTTCTTGAAAAAACCGTCAAATGCTGGTCAAGCCTCTTCACGCCACGAGCGATCTTCTATCGCGATCAGAAAGGCTTTGCTCATGAAAAGGTCTTCATAAGTGTCGGAATCCAAAAGATGGTGAATGCAAAGGTTGCAGGCGTAATATTCACGATAAATCCCGTGACTGGCGACCCTGCCCAGATAGTTATTGAAGCCAATTATGGTTTGGGTGAATCTGTTGTTTCTGGAGCAGTTACCCCGGATGACTTTATTGTTGATAAAGCTACCCTAAACATAGTTGAGAGGCATGTAGCCAGAAAAACAGTGCAATACGTCCGCGACCCAAGCACTGGCAAAACAGTTCACATAGAAGTGCCCCCTGAAAAGCAAGAACAGCCATGCCTAAGCGATGAGGAAATTCTCAAACTTGCAGAACTAGCCAAACGCATCGAACAACTTTACGGAAAAGCCCAAGACATTGAATGGGCAATCGACAGCGCCCTACCATTCCCAGATAACGTATTCATAGTGCAATCAAGACCCGAAACAGTTTGGAGCGTAAAACCTGCGCAGGCTCCAGTAAAAGTGGAAGCTGAGCTAACGAAGCGTGCCGAAATGTTAAAGGTTGTTGTTAAAGGGATTCCCGCTGGCAAGAGGAGTTATGGTATAGGCGTAGCAAAGGTTGTTTTAAATCCTGAAGAAGCCGCTAAAGTCATGGAGAAGGGTGATGTTCTTGTTACAGACATGACCAACCCAGATTATGTACCCTTCATGAAGCTTGCAGGCGCTATAGTCACAGACAAAGGCGGAATAACATGCCACGCAGCCATCGTAAGCCGAGAGCTGGGCATACCATGCGTTGTAGGAACAAGGAACGCTACAAAGCTTATGGACACTGGTAAAGAATACACTGTGGATTCAAGAAGCGGCGTTGTTTATGAAGGCATATTGCCAACTTTAACGGAACAGCTTTCATCCTCAACTCAAGCAGCATCACCAATAGGCGCAATGGGCTCAGGCTCCGCAACACAAGTAGTGCCAGTAACAGCAACAAAAATCTACATGAACCTTGGAGTTCCCGAAAAAATTGAGGATTATAAAGACCTACCTTTCGAAGGCATAGGGCTCATGCGTATAGAATTCATTCTAGCCAGCTACGTAGGTGAACACCCGCTTTACCTTATAGAAACTGGGCAAGCACAAAAATTTGTGGATAAACTAGCAGAGGGAATCGCAACGGTCGCAAGAGCTATACAGCCACGTCAAGTTGTTGTGCGTTTCAGCGACTTCAAAACAAACGAGTACAGAGAACTAAAAGGCGGCGAAAAATATGAAATTGTTGAAGCTAACCCGATGCTTGGATGGAGGGGATGCAGCCGCTACATAAGCACATGGTACGAAAAAGCGTTCAGGCTTGAGTGTCAAACCATTAGGAAATGCCGCGAAGAATGGGGTCTCAAAAACGTCTGGGTTATGCTTCCCGTTGTGCGCACCGTTTGGGAAGCAAAAAAGTGTTTGGAGATTATGCATGAAGAAGGCTTAGAAAGGTCAAGGGACTTCAAAATATGGTTCATGGCCGAAACACCATCAATCGCCATACTTGCAGACGAGTTCTCAAAACTATGCGACGGTTTCTCCATAGGCTCAAACGACATGACCCAAGGCATACTCATGATTGACAGAGACTCTGAACGCTTAGGGCAGATGGGATACTTCGACGAAAGAGACCCTGCTGTAAAAAGGATAATCGCCCATCTCATTAAGGTGGCCCACGAACATGGATGCACAGTCTCCATATGCGGAGAAGCCCCTTCAAATCTACCAGACTTCACAGAATTTCTTGTAAGGGCTGGAATAGACAGCATCTCAGTAAACGCAGATGCAGTAATTGCCACCAAAAAACTCGTTGCAAGCATAGAACAGAAAATAATCCTGGAACGACTCGCGGAACAGCATGAAAGAGCCTTGGGGCATTCAATCCGAAAGCCAAAACAGGACTGGGAATGGACGCCCCGCTGGGATGAAACAATAAAGTAGCAAAATCTCCGCGGCAATTCCCCTAAAAACATGTTTCACCCCCCCGATGTTTTGAGCGTGTTTACATGAAACAATTCGATTTTGAAGAAGAAAGAATAAAACAAGAAATAACCAAGCTTGGAGCAAAACGCGTTTTAATTCAACTTCCTGAAGGTCTAAAACCAGAAGGACCCCGCCTAGCAAAGATTGTTGAAAAAACGGGTGCTTTACCCATAGTTTCTGCCGACCCATGTTATGGCGCCTGTGACTTGGCAACAGCCGAGGCTGAAAGCATAGGCGTGAACTTGATAATCCATTATGGGCATTCAAAACTGCTAAGGTATGAACGAGTGCCCACAATATACGTTGAAGCCAGAGCAACCGTAAAGGTGGATGATGCCGTCGAGAAAGCCTTGCCCATGCTGGAGAAATGGCATAAAATAGGTTTAACCACAACAGTTCAGCATGTGCAAACACTCGACAACGTTAAAGAAATTCTGCTTCATGCCGGAAAAACTGTCATCATCGGTGATGCCGGACGCCTGGACTATCCAGGACAAGTGATTGGATGCGACTACAGTAACGCCAAATCGATAGCGAAAAACGTTGAGGCTTTTCTTTTCGTTGGTGGTGGGCGATTTCACGCTTTAGGCGTTGCCCTTTCAACTTCAAAGCCGACAATAGTTGCTGATCCATATGAAGAAAGAGCGTATTCGGTTGATGAAGAGGCTAGAAAAATCCTTAAACAGCGGTGGGCAAGCATAGAAGAAGCCAAAAAAGCGAAAACCTTCGCGGTTCTAGTTGGATTAAAACCTGGACAGAAAAGACTGGAAGAAGCATTAGGCATAAAGGAAAAACTTGAAAAAAACGGGAAGACAACACATCTTTTCACCGTTAGAGATATCAACCCAGAAGTGCTCATGGAATTCCCAACTGTGGATGCCTATGTGAACACGGCTTGCCCAAGAGTATCCCTAGATGATGCTTCAAAATTCCAGAAGCCAGTGCTTACAATGACCGAGACACTTGTAGTTGTTGGCGAATTATCTTGGGAAGAATTATGCAGAAAAGGCTTATTCGAAAGCTAGATTTGGAGATGCTGCTCTCACAAGTTGAGCCGCACCCATCACCAAAACCAAGCCTCGAACAATACACAATTCCAGCAGACGTTGCAGCAACCATACTCTACATTGCAGCTTACACGCACAACGACATAGTCGACAAAACAGTTTTGGATTTAGGCTGCGGCACTGGAAGACTGGCCCTGGGTGCAGCTTTTCTGGGCGCAAAACAAGTTGTAGGTGTGGACATAGACAAAACTGCAATAAAAGTGGCTTGTGAAAACTCAGTGAAGACCGGGTTAAAAAATAGGGTGCAGTGGATTGCTGCAGATATAGACGTTGTGCATGGAAAATTTGACACTGTTTTGCAGAATCCACCATTTGGCGTGCAAAGGCGAAAGGCTGACCGCAAATTTTTAGAGAAAGCCTTGGAAGTAGGCGAAATAATTTACTCTCTTCACAAGAGCTCACGCAAAGACAAAGTGTTCATTAAAAAATTGAAGACCCGTGGAACCAACATTGTGTCGGTTTCCCCATCTTCCTTCATCGAAAAGTTTGTTGGGGAACATGGTGGAACAATTAGGGCGGTTTACGCCATGTTAATGACCGTTCCACACATGTTCAACTTTCACACGAAGCGAAAACACGAGTTCGTGGTTGATTTATATGTTATAAAGGGAGAGTGAAAACTATAGTCACTAAAATATCGGTTTGCCTTGAGGCAGGTCCTGAAGGAACGGGTGCCTTTGTTCCAAGCTGTCCTGGCTGCTGGGTTTTCGGGCGAACACCGGAAAGAGCCTTAATGAAAGTAAAGATTGCAGTTGCTGAATGGTTTGAATGGTTGGAGAAACATGGAGAGCAAGTATCAGCCGAGGCGAAAGATTTTGAGGTAGAAGTCGCCGAGATGCTGAGAGTTGACTATAATCCCGTTGAAGCTGGCAAACCAGAACCGCTCTTTTGGTCTGAGGTACGTCCAATCACTAAAAAAGACATTGCAAGAACCATCCGTTTGATGACGTATTCCCGTGAAGATTTGCTGAAGCTCGTTTCCGACATAAGCAACGAATGTCTTGATTGGTTGCCTCCCCAAAAGCCTCGCACAATAAGAAACTGTTTACGACACATAGCATATGTTGAACCATGGTATATAACTCGCTTAAACGTTGACCTACCAAGCAAGTATCCAATAAATGTGTTTAAAATGCTTGATTACACACGTAAAATAGTGGTGGACTATTTAAGAGGCTTCCCGCGCGATAAAATGCGTGGTATTTTTCAACCCAAGAAAGACCTAAGTCCTATATGTAATCTGTGGACGGCGAGAAAAGTATTGCGGAGATTGGTAGATCATGAAAGGCTTCACGCAAAATACATAGAAAAAGTGTTACAGATGTACGAGGAGAAGAAGCATGCTGTGTTTAGTCAAAGCAAATCAAAAGGTTTATTGAGAGGTGTGAAGGAGTACAGGTAGATTCATCTGAATGTTTGGTTTCAGTAATGCTTAAGCATTTGATTGTATAGACTTCGTGATAAAAGGGATTTAAATGAGTTCACGGTCATCGGAACGGAAAAGTGGTCGATTCGTGTTGCCAGGCGAACGCCTAGGCGTGATTGAAGAGTTTATCCCGGACGCTGGGACATATGTAAAAGATGGAGTTATATACTCGAAAGTTGTTGGTCGTGCTTTACTTGATCTTTTAAACAAACGTGTCTCGGTTTATTCGCTGGTTCATGTAGCAAGAGTTCCGAAGGTTGGAAGCATAGTCTTAGGGCAAGTTTCAAACGTTCAAACCCAAAATGCTGGCGTACGCATCTTTAAAATAGGTAAGATGCTGCTTTCAGGCTTTTTCACAGGTATCCTACACATTTCTGATGTGCAGCTGAGATATGTTGAATCAATGTTTGATGTCTGTAAACCTGGAGACATCATAAGAGCCGAGGTAATAAGCGAAAAAAACAGAGTTTACCATTTATCAACTAAGGATAAGGATTTAGGCGTGGTTTACGCCTTTTGTTCGCGATGTGGTCACATGTTAGAGCTGAGGCGTCAGATGATGCACTGTCCGAGATGTGGGAAGATTGAAAAGCGAAAAACGGCACTAGATTATGGGAAAGGAATAATTTAACCTTGGAAAGGGGATAATGTAATGAAGGTTAAAATATTGAAGAGAACTTCGAATGAGCTTAAAATAGAAGTTGAGGGTGCTGGGCACACCCTTTGTAATCTGTTACAAAAAAGGCTTTTGGAAGATGAAAACGTGGAGTTAGCGAGCTATGACATACCGCACCCTTTGGCCTCAAATTCCATAATTTATGTCTGTACGAAAGGTGATGTGAAACCCGAAGAAGCTTTGCGAAAGGCTGTGGAAAGAGCACATCAAATGAACAAGGAATTTAGTAAAGAATTCAAGAAAGCCCTTAAACCCTGATTCTGTCTTTTATTGTGACAAGTAACTGGCTGAAGCCGCTAACAGAATCTTCGGCTTTTTCAAGAATTTCAACGCTCTCTTCTAAAGTTATGTGGTTGCAAAGCCAAGCATAAACAATCAATGCTTCTGCAGCATCTGCCAATTTATGCCGAGTCATCCTTGATGGCATATGTTTCCTCAACCCAGCTTTTTTGAACGCTTCTGAAAGCACATGCCCCTTGACTTTTGCACCTGATGGCTGTCCCTTCTTTCTTGATAAGGCTAGAGAGTAAACAAAGTTTATGTAGGCGTCTCCAAGGGATGCCAATTTACGGTCTGTCAATACTTCAGCTAAATCTTTATGAGTTTTAAAGAAAGAGGATGTTTCACAATGCTTTTTCAAAGTTGAATTCCTCCGGATTACGGTATTTTATATTCGTTACATTTTTAACTTGTAATTGTTACTTTCCTTTTTGGTGGGTTTCTTGTTGAGGTTGAAGGTTGAGCGAGTGGAGGAGTATCTTTCAAGCGTTTATAAAGCCCCTGTGAAGGTCTCTCGTGTTGTCCCTTTGAGTGGTGAGGGCTTGGCGGATTTGAAAGGCTTTGGTTATGGTGTGCCTTACTTTATTGAGTTTAGTGTTGGCGGCGAGGTTAAGCGTGTTGTTTTGGAGACTATGCGGCCTGAAGGCTTTGGACATGATCATTTTTCTGATAGGGCCGCTGTCTTGCTTTGGCAGCACTCTGCCTTTAATAAGTTGCCTAAACATGTGCGCTCTGTTGATGTTGGCGCCTTTGCGAGTGATGGTGAAACTTTGAGGTCTCTGGGAGACTGTTGCGAGTTTTTCATTTTAACTGAATATGTCGGCGATAGCTTGCTCTATCATTATGATTTGGATCGCATCAAAGAAACTGGTGATTTGACAGGCTTGGATGAAGAGCGTTGTGTGGCTTTATCCGATTATCTGGTGGGCATTCATTCCGTGAAAAAAGAGGCACCTAGGCTCTATTTTAGACGAATTCGCGATTTGGTCGGCCATGGTGAATGCGTTTTCGGGTTAACCGACAGCTATCCAAGCGGTTTAGAATATGTTGATGAGAAGTTTTTTGTTGATCTTGAAAAGATGTGTGTGGAGTGGCGTTGGCGGCTTAAGCGTAAGGCACATAGGCTGTCGCAGGTGCATGGGGATTTTCATCCGTGGAATGTCATGTTCAGGCAGGGACTAGACTTCATAGTTTTGGACCGTAGTAGGGGTGAGTGGGGTGAACCCGCCGATGATGTAACCGCTATGACGATAAATTACATTTTCTATTCTTTGCAGGCCTTTGGCGGGATGGAAGATGGGCCTTTTCTGAGGTTGTTTTTGCTTTTTTGGAGGAATTATCTGGACAGGAGCGGTGATGAGGAGATTTTGAGTGTTGTGCAGCCTTTTTATGCTTGGCGCAGCCTTGTTGTGGCTTCGCCCTTATGGTATCCGAACTTGTCTGTTGATGTTCGCAAGAAGATTTTCCGTTTCGCCCGTAAGGTGCTGAAGGCTAAGAAATTTGACTATGAGGATGTTGAGTCTTATCTTAAGTAGCGCATGCGCTGTCAAGTCTGCCATGGAACGCGTGTATCAGCGTACACCACGCCGCGTTTGGCTCTTTCCTCTTGTTCTTTAACCCATTTCTCTAGGCCTATTTTTTGTAGGCGTTTTCCGTCTTGGATTAGGGTTGGGTAATGTTCTGCTAGGGCTTGGATAAGTTTGCATGGGTATTCTTTGCATTGTGTGCAGATTTCTATGCTTTTTTGTTTGGCGCATTTGCGGATTTTGCATTCTGGTGGTCCGCCGCCTGTTCTACACGTGCAGTCTAGGTCGACTAGTTTTTGGAGGAGTTGCCAGAATGGTGGAAACGTTTCTTTTAGGTCTGGAACGTATTGGTACCAGTTGTCCATTCTTTCTTCGTGGAGGCTTCTTTGTAGTTGGCGTGCTTGTTTTGGTATGCGGTTGCGGTTGGCACATAATCCGCAGTATAGGCCGCAGTAGGCTACATGGCGAAGTAGGTTTCGGTTTGTCATATTTACTGGTAGGGATTAAAGGATAAATAGGGTTTTGCCTATCTTTGTGTTTGTGGTGTTTGTGTTTGGATGCTGAATCTGTCAAGGATTTGGAGAGAACTCTTAAGGAGATAGGGTATTCCGTTAGAGCTGTTGAGGAAATTTTGAAATGGTATGAGGAAAATAGTTCTGATAGATGAGTATGGTGAAGGGCGTCTAC
>DAOUSM010000095.1 GCA_030627225.1 Candidatus Bathyarchaeota archaeon
GCTTCAAAATTTTCAATAAAGAATCGGCAGTTTTGTTGGCGAATGGTTATGTGGTAATTGTAGCAGCGGACAAGCAAACCGGGAAAGCCATACAAATTCCGAAAGACATTGTGGAAAAACTGAAACCATTTCACGCAACCAAGGAGTAGCATAAAATTTGGATTCAAAAGATTTTTTAAAAAGACCAGAAGGTGTTGCTTTTTGGACTATGATTCTACTTAGTTTTGCATTTCTAACGTATTCTTATGCAACTGCACAAATTGTTGATTGGTTTCTGGTGTTTGTGCTCATAATAGCTGGATTAATTTTCAGAGTTGCGTGGCTTGTATTTGCGTGGCGCAGACCGTTAATCGTACCAGTAGAAAAAATAGAACGTGCATCATTCTGGATGACGAACATACTTTCCTTTGCACTTTTAGTTTCAGAATATTTAACTGCAGGTTTATTCAATCATTATCTATTCTATATTTTCATCGCTGGATTGCTTGTCTACTACGTTGTTGCAGTGACGCGTAAATAATCTAATCAATTGCTAAGTGGCTTATGTCGTGGTTGTGGCTTCGCCTAAACAGGCATGGAAGCCATACAGATTCTAAAAGGATATTATGGAAAAGCCAAGGCTATTTTGCAGATAGATTTTATAAGAGATATTTGATTTTGAAAATTTAGGATAGAGATAAGCTGGCAGAGAAAATGCTGTTCGTCCCATGGAGATACATTGCTGACTGGAAATGCATTGCATGCGGTAATTGTTGCAAATCCTACAGTGTAGTCTTAAGCTTTCCCGAATGGCTTAAAATCGTTAAAAACTATGGAGTTGATAAAACTGTTTCTGGCTTGGATAAGCTGTTCATAAAAAGGAGGAACGACGGTTCATGCTTCTTCTTATCCCACCTTTCAAACACGTATTTATGCGGACTGCAACATATGAAGCCTAAAGCGTGTAAGCTCTGGCCTTTTAAAGTTCTCAGCAAACCCAAGTTTGGATACGCAAATGAGGCTGTGTACTATTATAGTGGAGATAAGCTCTTTATATATGCCGATTCTACGTGTAGCGGTCTTAGATATGGAAACCCTACACGGGAATTCACTAACTACACGCTAAAAGAGTTTGTAGAAATTGCCTTAGAACGCCGTAATGACCAATTCAAGACAACAGCGAACATTGGATTTCTCCAGCCTTATGCTCGGTTTAGAATTTGAAAGAGCTCTATATAAGAAAAAGTTTATATATCAATAATTTCTGATATATTTATTGCCGTTGAGGAGAAGCCTTTGAATGTATCCGAAAGCAAGGATATGGTGAAAATTTTGAAAGCCTTGGCAAACCCTGTAAGACTGAGAATGATTGCTTCACTTTGCGAGAAACCTAAGAATGTTTACGCCTTAGCCAAAGAGCTTAATCTTCCATATCCGCTTGCTTATCTTCACCTCGGCGGCTTGAAAAAACTGGGTTTGGTGAAAGAAGTAAGGGAGGAAAAGAAAGTGGAAGGACTTCCAACAGTAAAATATTATGCACCGTCAGACTTTAGCTTCGTTTTAACTCCCAAAAACATTCAAAAGCTTTTTCAAAGGAAAAAGGAGGCAGTCAAATAATGAGAACTTCTGTTTTAACCGCCCTCTGCATAATACTTCTTGGTTTCGGAGTGCCCACTGTTTGCATTTACTTTTCTGTATATTATGGATTCCACTACATTATCGCAGGAATAATATCTTTCTTAGCCCTAATAGTGGCCGGCATTCTAGCAGTCATAGGTATGGCCATCAGCAGCGAGGAAATCCCCCATGAAACGATTAAACCTTCAGAAAGAGAAAAACTGAACCTTTTGCGTGCTCATCAACGGGCAACTCTAGAGGAATTGGATGACATCATTGACGTACTTAAAGAAATCAGAGAAGTGCTAAAGGCAGCACAAGAATAATGAGGATGAGCTTATGGTGAAGGAACTGAAGTACATCAAGTTTTCCGATGAAGATGTCATAAAAGAAACTGAAAAAAAGCTTAAAGAGATGAAAAAGTTGTTGGCTGAAATACGAGATTTGCTGAAGACTGCTGGAGGATTCGAATAAGGAGGTAAGCATATGAGTGGAGAAGAAAAGATGAGGGAGTATGAGAAGAGACTTATTGAAACAGCTATTCCAACAACACGTGTAAGTGGCTCTGGAAAAGTGCACATCGAAGGAATAGGCGACATCCGCATTTCTGGTTCGGGTTTCGTTTCACCAGAAGAAATAAAGATCAGTGGAAGCGGAAGCCTACCAGGCGGAATAAAAGTTGGAAGGATAAGCTGTTCGGGCAGCGTCTCCATTGAAGGTAGTGCTGAAGCTGAAGAAATGAGTTTCTCTGGTTCTGCGTCAGTTGCAGGCGATGCAAAAGCAAAGAGCCTTTCTGCTTCAGGAAGTTTCTCTGCTGATGGAGAAGTGAAAGGTAGTCTCATGAAAACCGCGGGTTCATGCAAGATTGGGAGAGGAATAGAGCTTGAAGATGTGTTGCGCGCGCATGGCTCTTTGAAAGTTTTGGGCGATGTGAAAGCAAAAAACATGGTGGAGATTCACGGAAGATTTGATGTTAACGGAAAAATCATTACAAGTGATTTTGAAGCAGAGTTAAGTAAGTCAGAATCGCATGTTCGGAACGGCATTGAAGCCATCAATGTAAGTGTCAAGAAAAGGGGAGTTGAAGGCTTGGTGCTCTTTGGCATTCCAATTTTCGGCAGAATACTCCGTGACGGCAAGCTTTATACAACCGATATTGTGGCTGAGGGAAAAGTATACTTGGAAAATGTTTCCTGCAACAACGTTTACGGAAAAGACGTAACAATAGGTGAAGGCTGCACAGTTAAGGGAAAAGTAAAATATTCTGAATCCATTTCGGTTCATCCCAAAGCAAAGGTCGCAAATCCTCCAGAAAAATCAAGCTAAAAGTGGTCAGTTGTATGTTCACTTTTGCTCAGAAGCCTTAACCACAGTGTCCAGTGAAAATAGCGTAATAGAAAGAGGGTGAAACCCTAATGGAAGACGTTAAATCAAAAAACCCTGACAAGGTTTATCATAATAAAGAAACTGTTGAGGCGTTGAAAGGCGTCAACATC
This sequence comes from Candidatus Bathyarchaeota archaeon, assembly GCA_030627225.1. Taxonomy (GTDB): domain Archaea; phylum Thermoproteota; class Bathyarchaeia; order Bathyarchaeales; family Bathycorpusculaceae; genus DAOUSM01. Next base: position 3,093 of record DAOUSM010000095.1, read on the forward strand.
TCTTGCACGCACGAGTATATGCCAGAATATTCTAACGTTAATGGTAAAATAAAGGGTAGAAGCCTGTTTTTGGGTGCCGTTTTAGCAATTTTGTTCAGTGCAATAAATGGTTATTTGAGCATTAATTTCGGTATGAGTTTTGGTTATGGTGCTTTTGCCATTATAATTGCCTATTCTCTTTTCCATAAATTAGGTGGAGGGTCTTGCAAAAAGGAATTATCTTTTGTATTAATTGCCAGTTCTTCTTCAATGGCAGTTTACCAAATTCTTGCTTTCGTACTATATATGCTTGAAACTGACACAAATGTATCCTTTCCCTCATGGATAGCTCCTCCCAAGGAAATCGTTATGCTGAGAAGTTTAGATTTTCAGTATTGGATTACCCCTATAACGTTCTTGATATTCACTGTTGTTCTAACAGTTATCGTTGGATTAATTTTTACTTCCGCTTTAAAAAATGAGTTTGTAAAAAGCAAAAGAATGATCTGGCCGCATGAAGCGGCTTCTGCTTCCTTAGTAGATGCATGTATGGAAGGTGGTGGTTCCGCGAAATTAGTGGGTGTTTCTGCCCTTATTGGATTTGCTGTCACTTTTTTACAATATCTGCCTTTATTTTGGGGGTTTGATTTTACCTCGTTAAATTTATCCCCTTATCTTCCTGAAGGTTTTGTCTTCGCAATTTCGTTGAGTGTAGCCTTTGCTTCTATTGGTTACATTATAAACGTTAATACTTCTCTTAGTTTGATGGCTACTGGTTTGATTACGTACTTAGTTATATCACCATTTCTGGTTTCCGAGGGCATTGTTAACTATTCTCCTGATCTGATGGTCTTCTACAACGATTTACTTTTTAAGTTTTCAATCAGCCCCGCTCTGGGAGTTTTACTTTTAGGTGGGATGCTGCTTTCCTTATTAATGTTGGTCAAGGGTAAATTTTCTAAGGCTTCAGAAAACCGAAATCCTGTTAATGATGAAAATTTAGGATACGTCAACCTCTTCAAGATTTTGGTCAAGGGTCTAATTTCAAATAAGAAATATTTGCTTACCCTTTTATCCATTGCTGGGGTTCTATTTGCTCTGGCTTGGTTTCTGAATCCCTTCAGTCCCATCCCGCGCGTTTTCTCCTTATTAGTAACGGTTTATGCTTTCTTTTTTGGCAGTTTTGTCGAACTTGTCTTGATCACCAAAATGGGTGGTGAAACTGGCA
>DAOUSM010000075.1 GCA_030627225.1 Candidatus Bathyarchaeota archaeon
GAAGCCATAAACCAGCTCGAAAAGTCCGTAGACAAATGCGTAATAGTTGCCTTTTCAGCAGAATGGTGCAAAGATTGTGCTGCAAACATTCCAGTCTTAGCCCTAATATCTGAAACAATTGGACTAGAAGTCAGAATTTTCGGAGGCTTAAAGAAAGACCCATTAAACCTGAAAAGAAAATGGAAAATCCCGCCTTCACCACCAGAAGTTGAAACATTTCACGTAGACAAAATCCCACTCATAATATTATTCGACAAAAAAGGCAGAGAAATTGGAAGAATAATTGAAAATCCAAAAGAAAAACCTACACTAGAAGAAGAAATACTAAAAATTTTAGAAACACATCAGTAGAATTGATTATTCAGCGCTTTTATGGATGAATAGTCTCTCGTTGTATCTGAGTTTCTCCATGTACTCATTTTCTAGATCCATGTTTAAAGCCATACACACTTGCATGAAATAGACGAAGATGTCTATGAGTTCATGTTTTAAATATTCAATTTAAAGCTCTGTTTGTCTCGGTATTTACGCTTTGAACCATTTGAATATTAAGTATCTTATTTTTTCCTTTTCCAGGTCTGGAACAGCAATGATGAACCTTTTTCGCACGGTTGTTGCAAGTCTTCCAGCCTTAACAATGTCCGTGGCCGTTATTCCAGACTCGGCTCTTTTGACAGAAACCATGTAGGGTGCGTGTTCAATGCCTGGGCCATGCTTGTAAACTGCAAAGTCGCATCCAAACTTTATTCCAGGCGTGACAACTAGGCCACTATCACGTAAGTCACGGTAAACAGCATACTTCTGATCAAACTCTTCGTACAGTTGCTTAGCCCTTCGACGAAGCTTTTTCAGGCTTACTTTCTTCTTTTCAGGGCCTTCATGTACCGTTATGATTCTTCTTTCAGCCAGATACAAGCCTTCCATCAAGTCTAAAATTAGTGGAACATTGAATTCTGGGATTTTGGGTTTAGGAATTCCTACGGGTTTTCCGTAAAAACCCATTTTATAAAGTTCTGAACCTTCTGCGGCATTCCATACAACCAAGAAGTTTTCAATAAATTCCACTTCTATTTTTCTGGGCATTTGGTTTTTCGCCTTTTACATGATGAAGGATAGGATGCGAGCAGCGTCAGCAGCGTCTTCAGCTTTGTCCGCTGAATCCTCTAAAAGTTGTAGGATGTCTCTTAAGAGAATTAGGGCTGGAAAGTCAAGCTTGCTGTTAATGAGTTTTATTTCAAGTTCGCGGTAAAGTTCGTCAACAGCTCGTTCAGCAACTTCTACATCCTTTGCTTTTTCCATAGCTTTAGCGGAACCATAACTCAAAACCATCATTGTCTCCCTAAGTTTAAACATAGTCTCCAAAACTGCTTCGGAAAGTTTCAGTAAATCACTCTTTATGTCCATAGGCACATTCCATTCATGTTCCATGATTTCAACCAAACGGAAAGCTATGCCTTCGCAAAAATCTGCAACTTCGCTCGTCAGATTCGTGAATCTCAAAAAGTCCTCTCTGCTTAGTAGAATAGCTCCTATCTCAGCAAGTTCTTGGGAGACTAAACGCCTAGCATTATCAACCTCGTCTTCGCCGCTTCTAATTTCGTTAAAAAGCTGCTTTGCCTTCTCCTTGTCGTTTTTTATGAAGCAGTCTACCATTTGAGGAACCTTTCTGGTTAAGTCTAAAACTTTCCTAAGGTGGTCTCGGCAAACGCTTAAGGCTCTACGTTTCACACGTTCTTCGGTCTCTGCTGGAAGCACCAAGCTTTTTCCCGCCCGCAAAAATGGGCTTAAACTTCTAACAGTAAATATGCTGAAGTGTTAAAAAAGGTAACGAAAGCTTAACCTTCAAAAGGGCTTGCCTAAATCCTCAAAATTGGCTTTCCAACGGAAATACTTGTGTAAAAGTTCCGGCAAGTCTTCAATTCCGCTTCTAACCTGTTTCCAAGAGTCACGGTCACGGATAGTAACTGTGTTATCCTTTAGTGTTTCATAATCCACAGTTATGCCTAAGGGTATGCCAATTTCGTCCGCTCTGGCGTATCGCCTGCCAATAGAACCAGCTTCATCATATTCCACCATGAAACCCTCATCAAGCAGCATCTTATACACTTGCAATGCCTTTTCAGGCAGCCCATCCTTGCTTACTAACGGATAGACACCGACTTGTATTGGAGCTATGTCCCTTGGAAAACTCAGTACCGATCTATCATCCTTAACGCGGTAAGCGTATTCAAGAGCGAATTGAACCATTCTGTCTGAACCGAAACTTGGTTCAACAACATGCGGAACAAACCGCTTTCCTCTTTCCTTAACCTTCTGACGTGCGATCTCTACGTATTCTGGCAGAATCTTGTACTCTCCAAGCATATAATAACCGTTTTTCTTAATTGAAGCCTCAACATCCTCCGGGTCAGCTTTGGAAAGCACCTCCGCAACCTTTGCAGCCTCTTCCTTAAAAACTGGTCCAAGCTTAGCCATTAGAGGCTTAATGACGGTCTGTTCCGTCTCAACTGGTTTTTCATATTCCTTGAAAACACGCATATCTGCACCGCTGAACTGCATATGCCGCTTCAAATCATAGTCAGTTCTGTAAGCGTGACCAGACACCTCAACCCAGCCCCAACGTTCAACATAAACCTCCTGGTCAAAGCTTTGGAGAGCATAATGGGCTCGTTCCCATGGAAGTTTTTCAATGAAACGCTGCTTTTCAGCTGGAACACCCAAGTCAACCAGCAATTTTTTGGCTAAAGCCATAAAAACTGCCTGCCACTCAGCCTTAATGTAGCTTTTTTCTAATGCTTCTTTAACTGTAACCTCAACGATTTCTTCTGAGCCGCGCAGTTTACTTTCAGCTAGAACCATCCGCAACGTTTCATTCTCAACATCTTTCAACAGAAAACAGTTTGGTTCTTCCGGGTCAAAGAAGAATTCAAGGTCTATTATAGTGAATTCTCTCAGCCTTATTAAGCCCTGCCGCGGCGAAATTTCGTTTCTCAATGCGTGGCCTATCTGTAAAGCACCGAAAGGAAGCTTCTCCCTCGCCATGTCGTATAGACGCCTAAATTCCACGAATATGCCTTGCGCGGCTTCGGGACGCCCATAACCAACAGCCTCAGAATAGGGACCGATCGCAGTTTTGAACATTGTTAGGAAGTATTTTGGCTCGCCGAAAGTGCCTCCACATTCCGGACAACGAATCTCATGCTTTTCAATAGCTTCTTTAAGTTCTTTTAGGCTCAGCTTTTCTGCTTCTGATTCGCCAATTTTCGCAAATTCTTGAAGTAGATGGTCTGCGCGGAATCGCCTTTTACATTTTTGACATTCAACCATGGGTTCTTTAAAATGGTCCACATGACCTGACGCCTCAAAAACTTTGCTTGGGGCAATCACTGGAGACTCTATTTCTAAAATTCTAAGTTTGTTAACGAAAAGTTCTCTAAGTTTTTTTTCGATGTTCTGTTTTAATTTTGCGCCTAGAAAGCCATATGTTACAAAACCGCTTACGCCACCGTATATTTCGTATGATTGCCAGAAGAAGCCGCGTCGACGTGCTAACTCATTGATTATCGTGAACTTGTCAGGAGTTTTTGTTTCGCTGCTCAATTCTGTTCAGCCTCTTTTAACTTAAATGTTCAAAGACTTTAAGGCTTACTAAATAATAAATTGTTTCTGAAATAACAAAGTTTGGTGATTTAAAGTTGAGAATCCTAAGCTCTCAAGACTTGCTGGATTTAGTGGATGGGGTAGCGATTTTTTCCGCTGGAGGCGGCGGTAACCCTGAAATAGGCTACAAATTGGTGGATAAGCTTGTTTCTGACGGCTACACTGTTAAGCTTGCATCTCCCTCTGAAGTGCCCAATGATGCGAAAGTAGTTAATTTCGCATGTGTTGGTGCAACAACAGCTGTTGAATACGATGCTGATGCAGCGGTTAAGACTCTAAGGATTTTAGAGGAATACGCAGGTTTTTCTGCTTATGCCACAATTCCCGTGGAACTAGGTGGCTTTAACACTCTGGTGGCGGTTGATGTTGCTGCTAGATGCGGCATTCCGGTTGTGGATGCGGATGGGGCTGGCAGATCTGTTCCAGAAGTTCATTTAAAAGTTTATACAATTGATGATATTCCATTAACCCCTATGGTTGTTGCAAACCGCTACTGAGTGGAGATGTCTCCCGCACCTTCCCTTTTTTCTATGCTACTGCGTACCTTCTTATGTTCTCTCAATTTTTATTGACAATTCATAAGCGTTTTATAGGTATCGCCTAGACTCACATGCTACAGCCGAAGGATGCAAAGTAGGAATGGAGCTTCCTCAAATCGCTGGTCATCCGCCATAATTGCTGCAGCTGTAGCTGCTTAATTAAATCTCTTTGATTGGGCTGTCGTTCGTGGTAAAGCTACGAAGAGCAAGTGAAAGGTAGTTGTTATCTATATTCTCGATATTGACTACTGTATCGTAAGATTTATGACAATTAGCTCTATTACTGATTGGGTTCACTCCACGCGTTCGGAGACGTGAGTTTAAGAATGTGCGAAGGGTCAAGGGAAAGCTCAAAGCATCGTGCAACCCTACTAGAGAAAATCAGCATTCTAGTGGAAATTAAGGATCCAGTGGCTGTTGGATTCTATAAAGCAATGCCTGAGGGTTTAAGACCAGTTTACGCGGAGGTGTTATTGACAGGGGCTGCGTATCTCGCAAGCCAAAAGGATTTCACCAGCGAGTCGAATTCAAATCTCAGCCCACTCCCTTTTTTGGGGGTGACTATCTCCGTCTTACACAACAATTATATGCCTCAACGTCCACAATCGCTGTGTAAGAGGGAAGACAGTGGATCCAGAAAAACATCCAAACCGTGTCATATGTCCAAAATGTGGACGTCCAGGCACCAAACGGGCAGTCATGAAAAATGTGGAAAACCCAACTGCTCCAAGTGTCCCCACGGTCCATATTGGTACGTGGCCCACAGGATAGGCGAGAAAATGACGGATTGTTACATAGGAAAAACATGGCCTGAAGCCCAACAATAAAGTGGGTTCAAATTCCCCCTAGAGAATTAAGTAAAAACGTTCATGTAAGAGTTTGCTGCTTTCCGCAGATGACATCGTTCTGAAGTCAAGACCTAAAGTGTATGGAAACTTCACGTTTTCCCGATTGGACGAGTTTCGAGCCAAACTTTTACACCTGTTACACTCACGTTAACGCATAAAACAAACTTACTCAGCAAAATCCTATTTAACGTTTACCCTTGTGCAACATCAACATTTACAATTCCCTAACCTGGGGTAAATGCTCAAGAACAAGACGATCATAAAGAAGCCTATTTCACCTTTATTTTTCAAAAACAAACGCATTACTGAAA
>DAOUSM010000082.1 GCA_030627225.1 Candidatus Bathyarchaeota archaeon
ACGACGAAGAAGTCTCAAGAGTCTATTACTTGTAAACTATGCAGTTTTCTTGCTGGTTTTAAGCACTCTTTTTCATTCCGCTTTTCTTCATCTAGTGTTCTTTTAAAGGAGGCTGCTAACCGATGACCCCTACTGTTAATTCAAGAGCGTTCTTTAGAACCCTCAAAGAGGCTTTGATAGCATACTCTTTCGATGTTGGCGGAATACTTGCAGGCTTCATAGTTGCTTCTCAGCTTAACGTTTTTCAGCGTTCTCCATGGGCTATCGCGGTTTATCCCGCCATCTTAAGTGCTAGAGGAGTGATAAGCGGTCTGTTTAGTGGTCGCTTAAGCACAGCACTACATATTGGTACGATTTATCCTAGGCTTTTCGGAAACACTAAAAGTTTCTACAAGTTATTTGAGTCTGTAATTGTCATAACTTTAGAAACAAGTGTTGCAATGAGTTTGGTTTCTGTAGTTTTTGGTAGTGCGTTCTGGGGGATAACCTTCGCATACTTTTCTGATATTTTAATAATTGTGATGGCAACTATGACTTTGGGGTTAACTCTTTCTTTAGTTACAATAGCTGTTGCATTCGTTACATTTGAGAAGGGTTTAGACCCGGATGTCATTGTGTATCCAATAATGTCAACGGTGGCGGACATTTTCATAACAATCTGTTATGTTCTCACGCTCAACATGTTCTTTCATCCCAGTTCCATTGGCAAATACGCTGTCGTTTTTCTCGGAATCTTACCTGTAATTTTAACACTTTATATTTTCCCGCGGAACATCCATGAGGAAGAGTTTGTCAAAACCATTAAGGAATCTTTTCTAACATTGATACTTGTGGCATTCATTGTTAACGTTACAGGAACTGTTTTGAACAGAATAAATGCAGTTGCAGAAGGAAGAAGGGAAATCTATACTGTTTATCCCGCTTTGATTGACACGGTAGGTGATGTGGGTTCCGTGGTGGGTTCCACCGCCACAACAAAACTTGCATTAGGTTTGCTTAAACCTTCTTTTTCTGATATGCGAAGCCATGCCACGCAAATTTTTGGTGCTTGGATAGCATCGATAACAATGTTTGTTCTCTTCTCGGCTTTATCCTTGTTGATGAATAGCATGCTTATGTTCTACACTTTTCTAGGTTTCACTTCTCTTTTACTAACAACGAATGTAATAGCCGTTGCCGTAATGGTTCTGATATCCTATGCTGTTTCAATCTTAACTTTTCAGAAAGGCTTGGACCCTGACAATTTTGTTATTCCAATTGAAAGTTCCCTTGCGGACAGCATAACATCCATTGCTTTACTTGTTGCCTTGTTTTTGTTAGGCTGATTTGGAGGGATAGAGTTAAAATATTCCTTGCGTTATACTCTAGTAGTCGGAGCGACACTAATCATATGCCCCGCTTGGAAAAGATAGAATACAAACCAATATCCGTCAGAGAATTGTTCTTGGAGATGAAAAATCTCTCTGAATTGATGATTGACTTAGCGTATTCAGCTGCATTGTTTAACGACAAAGAACTTGCGGAAGATGTTTTAGAACTTGAAAACCGCGTTGACACGTTAACCTATCTTTTGGAAATGGAAATCATGATAGCCGCAAGAGACGCTGAAGACGCTGAAGCATTAGCAGGAGTTTCCAAGGTTGCCTCCGCCGCCGACAAAATCTCAGACGCAGCCGCAGACATCGCAGCAATAGTTACGCAAAACATCGGAGTACACCCAATAGTAAGCAAGGTCTTTGAAAAAGTTGAAGAACGCCTAACAAGAGCCAAAGTTGCTGAAGACTCAATACTTATCGGCAAACAAATAGGCGAACTCGATCTAGCAGCAAGAATGGGTGTTGACATAATCGCCATCCGCCGAAACAAAGACTGGATAATCAACCCTGAGGATACGGAGCATATCAGATGTGGAGATATTCTTATCGCCCGTGGAGCCCCATCCGGAATCAAGGAATTTAAAGAACTTGTTGAAGGAAAACTCCGGAAACTGGAGGATTAAAATGTCACCAAAACGCCGAAAACAGTTTGAGGAAATCGTTGACCGTTTCGTTGAGCTAAAGGATACCTCCGAGTTGATGATGGATTTAGCATACTCTTCCCTACTGTTAAACAGTAAAGAATTGGCCGAAGATGTGCAAAGGCTTGAGGAGCATGTGGACAAATTACATACGGATTTTGAACTCCTTGTTTTGTCAAGTGGGGTTAAACCTGAAGAAGCCAGAGGTTTTCTTGGGCTTATAAGGCTGGGTGTGGTGACTGAAAAAATAGCAGACGCTGCCGCGGAAATAGCTGAAGTTGTTTTAAGGGGCATAGAGCCGCATCCAGTGTTGAAACTTGCCATAGAAGAAGCTGAAGAAACCGTTACCTATGTACGAGTGGCTGAAAACTCTCCTCTTGCAAATAAGACCTTACGGGAAGCTCAAATCCCAGAAGAGACCGGCATGTGGGTTCTCGCCATAAAAAGGAAAGATAAGTTTGTAAGGCCTAAACCCAACACAAAGATAGAAGCAGATGACGTTTTAATAGCCTCAGGCTACGCTGAGGGAGAAGAAGACCTTAAAAAACTGGCATCACCATGACATCAATTTTGTGGTTTAATAAGTAGTCAGGATACTTATTTTGGCTTCATTAATACTATAAACCCGGAATCCGATATTGACCCAAAGGAGGGTTTACTATAACGAAAAAGACAAAGGCAAAAACGGAAAGCCAGAGCTTTACATGTTCAAATCCAGAGTGTGGAAGAGTTTTCACCAATCCAATAATGGTTCAAAATTTAAGCTCGGAAAATCCAGCTTCATATTACGCGTGTCCCTACTGTCTAGCGGAAATAACGATAGAAAAAAGCTTCGAGGTTGAAGGGAAAAGGCCAACACAAAAGCTAAAAAGAACTAAAATTAAGCAACCGAAAGCGCAACTCATAGAGGAAAAGCCGGCTCAGCAGCCTTCTCCCGAGATACCGCAATGTTCACACTATTTTGGATATTTGAGTCAACGTCCAAAAAAGGAAAGTATACCTGAAGAATGTATGACCTGCGAGAAGATAGTTCAATGTATGCTTAAGAAGGTAACTGGTTAAGTTGGTAACTCATGATACGCGCATGTTCTTTTAAATTCGTGGTTTTTCCTGCAAACTTGCTGACAATTATGCTGTCTCCTACATGCTTTTTAGAAAAAGAATCCGTAGTATTGTTACGTCGGCTACTCCTCGAACGAAAAATTAAATGTGGAAACAGTAACGTCCATTGCGACAAGCTTTCTTAAGAGAATGGGCGCAAAGGCGGCTTGAAATCCAAAGGAGTTTCGTTAGAGGAGGAATTTATACGGTCGAGGGTGATATGAAAAACCCATGGTCCCATTGTTCGGTTGATGCTGAAACCCATGAAATTAAGGAATACTAAAAACAACCAAAGGGCGAAGAAGCTTCCTTTATGTCAATTTCACCAAAACTCATCACAATAATGTTTGGCGTTTCTGCCGTTGTTTATGCCACATTACATGCATTAAAGATGTTTGAGTTTTAATGTTTATCCCTCTTCAGAATTTAAAATTCATAAATGCTATATAAATTCTGAAAGTATACCCTGTTTCACGAATGGTGAAACCGCTTGAAACTTGCCATGGGAGCGCTGCTGCTTACTTTTATTACAGTAGTCACTGCGGGGTTTTTTGTTTATCAATTTATGTTCAGCCTTACGGAAAAAATGAAGACGGCTTTTCCAACGCAGCCTCTTCAGCTGGAATCCGCGCACATTAACAACACCTGCATAACAGTTTGTGTTAGAAGTTTCGCCTCAGTAAATGTCCGAGTAACGGAAGCCTATGTAAATGGCAAGACATGCAGTTTGACAAGAGACATCGTTATTTCACCAGGCAGTATAGGCGTAATCCACTTGTATGGTACTTACGTGAATGGTGAAACCTATACTGTAAAGATTACTCCGTCGTTTGGTTCTCCGCTGGTCTTTAACATAAAATACGACTGAGAATGTGACATTTTAGTTAGAAATGAAAATTTAGAAACTGGAGTGTTATTTTTCTCTTTTCTTTTTCCTTTCTGGTTTTTCCTTTTCCTCGGCTTCCTCTGGTGCTTTTTCTTCCTCTTTCTTCTCTTCCATTTCGCTTGTAATTTCTTCTATTGGTTTCGGTGGCGGTGTTGTAGCCATAGTCCAGCCTATCCACGCACCTATACCCATAACTGCGATGAAAGCTATGAAAACAGGCACTGCAATAACCCAGAATTGAGGGTGCAACATGTATTCTATATTCCAGAACAACTGTGGACAGAAAAGGATAAGGACATAGAAAACTGCAACTATTATACATACTATAAATATTACTCCACCAATTGTTTGATCCTTGCTAACCATCTATCTTTCACCACGTGTTAGTCATTTTTACCTTTTGAGCCTTTTAAGGTTTACCATATCTTTCGGCTTTAAGCTAGATTGTTCCCATATCCCAAGTTGCTAAATACTTTTTCTGTGCATCTGTTAATTCGTCTATTTTTATTTTCATTGCGTTGAGTTTTAGCTTTGCCACGGTTTCGTCTATTTCCTTTGGCACCGGGTAAACCTTCGGCGGCATTTTTTCTGTTTTGGTTATGTATTCTACGCAGAGGGCTTGATTTGCAAAGGACATGTCCATAACTTCTGAGGGATGGCCTTCCGCTGCCGCTAGATTAACAAGTCTCCCCTCTGCCAAAAGGTACAGTTTTCTCCCATCCTTGAACGTGTACTCCTCTAGATTTGGTCTTATTCCTCTTTTTGAAATGGCTAGGCTCTCTAGGGCTTTTATGTTTATTTCAACATTGAAGTGACCGCTGTTAGCTAGTATTGCACCGTCTTTCATTTTCTGCATGTGTTCTTTCCTTATGACGTTTATATCGCCTGTGGTTGTTACAAAGATGTCGCCTATAGTTGCTGCTTCAGCCATTTGCATTACGCGGAATCCGTCCATTGCTGCCTCTAGCGCTCTAAGCG
>DAOUSM010000133.1 GCA_030627225.1 Candidatus Bathyarchaeota archaeon
GGCTTTTTCGCCGTGAATTTTCGGAACTTTAACACATGTGGATTCTTTAGGCATGAAATCACTTGGATTTGTTTTGTTTTAATGCCATGATTAACGTGTAAAATAAAGTTAATCCATTGCTGTTTATAGCATATAGCTTCCTTTCATCTATGGTTGTTCCTTGTATGCATTTGTGAAGGGCTTCGGGTTTAACGTTAAAATATTTTCCTTTATCCTCCATTAGTGAGAAGTAAGATTTTCTGTAGGGAATAACTTTCATTTTAGAAACGCGAAATCGGTGATTTTCTAGCAGTTTCTTCATTTCTGAGGGTTTGTGATATTTCGCATGTGCCTGAGAAAGCGTCCTCTCCAGTGCGTCGAGAAAACCGCGATTGTCCAATTCGTGCATCGTTACGTCACCATAAACAAGAATGCCCTTTTCTTTTAGTGTTTGTGAAAATTCGGTCAAGCTTCTTTCAGGATACGCGAGGTAGTGCATTGTGCTGATGCAGATTATTGCATTAAAAACCTTGCTTGAGAAGGGTAGATGTTCGGCGTCTCCTACAATCAGGTCGAATTTTTGCTTGTAAAGAGACATTCTCGCTCTTGCGAGTTCCAGCATTTCCCTTGATAAGTCAAGTCCCACAAACCATGGTTTAACTTTATCCAGCAAGGGAAAACCGATTCTGCCACTTCCAACACCAACCTCTAATACAGGTTTGCACTCCAAACCCGCCAAAGCACCAATTACTTCATTAAGCACTTCCACTCCAAATCCTTGTTTAGATTTCCATGTCCTAACTTTCTGCCAATCATAATCCCTAGCCCTTTCCGAGTAGTATTCCCGAACAATCTTCTTGTGGACTATGCTCTCCATTTCGCTCATACTCTAGTTTTGAAGTTAAACAAAATTAGCTTCTGTTATTTTCTTCACTTTTTCTTTAACTATTTCGAAAAGTGACTTGCTTATGAAGCCGTTTTCTAATGCTTTTTCGAGTTTTTCCATGTCTAGGACTTTAACTGTGCCGTCTGGCTGGATGCAAACATCAACTTCTAAATCTACATAGCGTATTGTCTTTGGATAAACCTCAACTGGTGTGTTCAAGTTTATGTATGTTCCCTTCCACTCTCCATCTTTTGAGAAGTACCTTGTTGTTATGCACCATTCACCGGTTTTTGTTTCGCTTACTGCCTTGTCTTCTGCTTCTTTTTTGACGCCTAATCCGTCGTAGAAGCCGTTGCTTCGCATTGTTCGGCTGTACTTGATTTGCCCGTTGTCTATGCTTTCTATTGTTGCTTGTCCTAAATGGAGAACAAGTCCGCTTAGCTTGACATGTTCAACATCCACAAGTGAGCCGGCCTCTGGAAACTCATACATGATTTGTTGCTTGAACAATTCTTCAACTTCGCTTCTGTTATGCCCTTTTTCCAAAAGCTTCTCAGCCATTTCTAAAGCTGCCGAAACTTTGCATCCACAACTCTTGTAAAAATGATGCCCGTCCAATGTCTGAGCGACGGAAGCTCTTAACCTATCTAGGTTCCGTTTAGAAAACCGTGGAAATTCCACGTCCATGAAGTATAAGCCTTTAAGTAAAAGTGCTGGAGCCTCAGCGTAAGGTGCTTTCTCATTTAAGATTTTGATTTTCCCCATCAGTGCTGTTATCTCATTTTCCAGCGTTTCCCTTGATTGATTTGCAGATGATTCACGCCAAATAATCCCCCAGCCATCAGGCGCAAGCTCTCTCCCCAAGGCATAAAGTTCCGCCCTCTTATCCAAGTCTCGAATCTTTAAACTAACACCGACCTTGCTGTTTTGTGCCAAAATGGCGTAGTTTCCAACAATCTTCAATTCTGTGGTTAGAACAGGCTGTTTCACACCAATTCTTTTTCTTTCAACTTGAACTATCACTTGCTTCTCATTCATGTTTGCGATTTCAGATTTCGGAAGCCTTCCTATAACATCACTGCCTATGTCAACGTAAACTGCATATTCATCCGATTCCATCACGGTTCCCTTGTATATTCCGTCCACGCTTACTCGCCATTTTCGAGTTAGGGCGTCCTCAAAAGTGGAATACAAAATGGACTGGAAGGTGCTTACCGCGTCGGATGTTCCAAGAACCCTTATCCCTTGCAAGTCGTATCTATCCTCTATTTTAATGTCTGGCGGCATCGAACTCTCTTCAAGCTCAAAACGTTTCTTTATGGTTGGTGATGGTTGAACGATTTCGAAGCCGTTGTCTAAAAGAAGTTTTGTTAGGGCTGTTGAGTATATTCCTCTAACCTTCGCCTTCATCAAGATTTCCATCGCCCTTGTTGTCAGCTAACTTTCTCAATCTTGTAAAGTCCATCAACTTTTTTAACGTCGAATCTCGCGTCCAGTATTTTTTCAGCGAGCCAGATGTTTGTTTCCAAATGGTCTGAAATCAATCGCGTTAGGTATGCTGACCTGCCTTCCGCCAACGCTACGTATGGAATGAGCATGTCAGCCAGATGCACATCAACCGTAGGCTTAGCGGAAATCTCTGCATAGAGCTTTTCAGCAGCCTCCCTTCCGACAGCTTCACTTGACTTTCTGAGTTCGCCGATTGCGTCGGCTCCTAAAATTGCACCACTGTCTGTTTCAGCACATAAGACAAGGGAGCTGCCCTTCTGCAACGGATTTGATCTATCATTTATTATTTGGATGTCTGCCATGTAGCCCTTTTCCCTTAGATAGCTGTTTGCCGCTTTTGCTTGGCGTTCAGCAACCTTTCTCTCAGCAAGGAACGTGCAGACCGAAACTCCTTTTATGGCTTTTATTTCACCGAAATTTTCTAACAGTAGTGGTTGCAGAGACTTGGAAGGCTCCACGGTTATTGTCACTTCGCCCATGCCCTTCGGATAATAACCATACTTGTGAACCGATAAGTCTGCGTTTAGTCCCATCCGCTTCAGCGTTGGCAAAAACACATTTCGCACGTAGTTAATGGTAGGTGAATGCCAAACATCTGTCCCGCCCTTCGAGATGCGTAAGTGCACCGTATTTTTTGCAAAGGCACAGATTGGCAGAATAGTCATCAGAAGCATCGGAATGCTTCCAGCTGTGCCAATCTCAGCCTCAAATTTTCCACCTTTCACATCTTTAGGCTTAAACCAGAGCTCACGCGAGTTAAGCTTCGCACCTTCCAGTTCCGCGTTGCAGAGCTTTGCAGCCGTTAAAACCGCTTCTAAATGCTGCGGTCTCAAACCCGGTTGCGGTCTGTTTTGCCTAATGTTGTAAATGTGTAGTGACTGCCTTAGTATGGCGGCTAAAGCAACTGATAGCCTAAGGATTGTGCCGCTTCCGCTTTTCTGGCTTCCATCAATCTCGATCACGTTTGGTTGGCTCCCATTCTAATTAAGATTTAACGAATATTTCCAATTTAGTAAAAGGTTTCGCAAACAATTAATAAATGTGTTAAGTATTAAGGATTTGGAAGGAAAAAGA
>DAOUSM010000156.1 GCA_030627225.1 Candidatus Bathyarchaeota archaeon
AATTTAAGGGAAAAACTGTCAGCGAAACCATGCTTGCGGACGGCATAGATTATAGAGGCGAATTCGAAAGGATAGCGGAGTTTCTGGCACAGCTGAAAAAGCTGGACAAAGCCTACATTGCAATTCCAACGAGACCGCCAACAGAAAAGTGGGTTAAACCCGCTAAAGAAGAAACTATAAACCGTGCTTTTCAAGTCTTCTCTGAAAAACTTGGCGCCAACAGAGTCGAGTACTTGATTGGTTATGAGGGAAACGCTTTCGCGTTTACAGGAAACGTTGAAGAAGACTTACTGAGTATAACGGCGGTGCATCCAATGCGCAAAGAAGCAGTCACAGAGTTTCTAAAGAAGGCAAATGCAGATTGGCAAGTTATCGAGAAGCTCTTGAAAGAAGGCAAACTTATAGAGCTTGAATATGAAGGAAACTCATATTACATGAGAAAGCTACCGACTAGAATAAAGAGCTAAAAGGTGAAGTATGTCAAATATGATTACAAAGGGAGAACTGCGTTTTATCGGAGTTGTTGAAAAGGCAGGAAAGCAAGAGGCTAAAGTACGTGTTTTTCTGGAGTTTTGCGCTGGGCTTAAGGGCATAGAAGATTTTTCTCACTTAATAATCCTTTACTGGATTCACTTACGCGACAGCGAGAAGGAAAGGCGAACTTTGCTGGTTTTTCCGAGGAGACATGCTGTAGATGTGGAAACGGGTGTTTTTGCTTGCAGAAGCCCATCCCGTCCTAACCCTATAGGTTTATGCGTGGTAGAACTATTGAAGATTGAAGGATGCACCTTAACGGTGAAGGGACTTGACGCCTTTGAAGACTCGCCAATAATTGACATTAAACCATATATTCCAAGGGCTGATTCCATCTCAAATGCGCGTGTTCCAGAATGGACATGGCGTGGGCCTCCAACATAAAAGCTGGAGAAGCATGAAAGAAGTAAAATCGGTTAGAATAACAACAATCGTTGACAATGATGTTTGGAAAGAAGGATTAGCGTCCAGTTGGGGGCTTTCGTTTTATGTTGAGACATTTACAAACGATAAGAATCACAGTGTTTTAATGGATACGAGTGGTTCTTTCCAGACGTTCTCCAACAATGCTTCGAAGCTCGGTCTAAATCTGGCCGCAATCGAGGCTATTTTGATTTCCCACTGGCATGGAGATCATTATGGAGCATTAAGCCAAGCCCTATCCTTTTTAAAGCCGCAGACTCCAGTTTATGTGCCATCCGAAAATTCTTTTGGAATTAGAGAGATAAGGAGGGCAGGCGGTGTCCCCGTGGTTTGCCGTAAACCCGTTGAATTTGTTGACGGCTTAATGTCTACTGGTGAAGTGCCTGGTGGATTAAGCGAGCATTCTTTACTAACTAATGTAAAAGATAAGGGTTTAGTTGTCTTGATGGGTTGCAGTCATCCCGGACTCGTTAATGTCCTTAGACGTGCACAGAAAGCTTCAGGCGTAGAAAACATATATGCAGTCATAGGCGGTTTCCACATTTCCGGCTTAAACGTGGGCTTAAAGACAGGCGAATTCCTGCGAGGGCTTGACGTTAGACTTGTTTCTCCGTGCCACTGCACATCAGAGAATGCAAAACGGGGAATCGCAAGAATAATGGGAGAAAGATATTTTAAAAATGGTTCTGGAAGAATAATCTCTATTGGTTAACACTTTCAGCTTTGTCTTCTTCTCTCAATCATAACGCAAACTCCGTGGACAACATCCATGCCGTTTTCCCTGCAAAAATTAATTGCGGTTTCAGATTCTGAACCAGGCTGCATCCATATCTTCTTTATTCTAAGCTTTTTACAGGTTTTAACGATTTGTTCCGTCACTTTCGGCGTAACCACCAAATCAACAACGTCGGGCTTTTCGGGCAACGCCTCAAGGTTTGGATAGCATTTATCTCCCAGAATTTCATCAGCATCTGGATTTACAGGATAGACTCTATACCCAGCTTTCCGTAAGTCTGTATAAACTTTATGACCATATTTTTCTGGGTTTCTGCTAGCGCCCACAACCACAAACACGTTCTTCTTGTCCAGAAACTCCATGATCATTTTTCATCCGTGCTAGCTTTGTCCCTCTGCTTATTCTTTAAGCGCCTACAATACAAACACTCTTGACTTTCGATTTTTTAGTTAAATCTTACTCAGATTTGCTCGGTTTTTAATTTTGATAGAGCTTCTTTGATGGAGTCCGCAACTTTTGTGTTGGGTTTAACTGAAAATCGACTTATTCCGTAGTGCTCAAGCAGACTTGAGGCACCAGGACCCAACTCAACAGATATTACTAAATTCACTTTAAGGTCGGTTAATGTCTTTACTGCAACTGGTCCTGCACCATATTCGTAGGATGTAGCTGGATTATCAATCACTTGCACGTTCTTGACTTCGTCATCCTCAATATCCACAATGGTAAAGGTTTTGGCTTTGCCGAAAACTTCAGAAACAACGTCTTCCAAACCTGCACGTGTTTTGGTTGGAACAGCTATTCTCAACTTTCCCATACTACTCAACTCTTAACTAGTACTTAACTTAGGATTTGAAACTTAAAAAAGAGAAGGTTATGATGAAGAGCGTTGCCATGGAGGGCCTCCGCCTCTTCCTCTTCTTCCTCTAGGCGGACCCTTGTTTAGTCGGTGAATCATTATGACTGGTGCTCCACATCTCGGACAACTGGGCGGTTTCGGAACCCCTTGTGGAACCTCTATTATTTGTCCGCAGTTGCCGCATTGAAAACGTTTTATTGGTAAACTCAATAGTCTCACGGTCCTGGCGGTTGCCCTCTTCCCTGTTCAAGCATTGCCTTTAGCTCTTTGATTCTCGCTTCAATTTCGTTCATTTCCTGTTCAAGGTCTGCTCTTTCTGCTTCCAACTCTTTTTTGTAGTCTTCTAGTGCTGCCAATTCTTCTTCTGGAGATTGCGGTGCTGCTGGCGGATACATTGGCGGCGGATAAGCATACGGAGGATAAGTGTATTGCCGCGGTGGAATTTGTCCGGACGGTGGATACGGATACTGCGGTGGATACGCATACGGATATTGCGGTGTATAACCCCGCCAACGTCTACCGAAGCCTA
>DAOUSM010000004.1 GCA_030627225.1 Candidatus Bathyarchaeota archaeon
ACTATGAAGGAGGTCGGAGAATGTGAGAAGACAAAGCCGAGGCAGATTAATCCGAACAAGGAATAGCCTGTTGCAAGAACACGTCTCCTCCCTATTTTGTCCGAAAGTGCTCCTATCGGAATAGACAGCAGCGCATATGAGATGTTAAATAAAGCGTATAAAAGGATGGGCATTGCGTTCACCATTCTTTCTTGGAACAGCGGTCGAAAGGCTTCTCGAGCCTTTAGTATGAAGAACATATAACTGAAGTTTCCGAGTGCAAAAATTGTCGCTACTAGAATGAACAGTTTGAGAGCCCTTTCTAATCCTTTTAAACTGATTCTTAAAGAAACCTGTTTAGGCTTACTTTTTGCTTCTTTCACAAAAGTCAGAGGAAGAAGGGCTAAGAAGGCAATTCCTGCGGCTATCATGAAGAGTGTTCTAAAGTCCAAACCTAAGAACCAGAATAGGATGAAGGCGAGAACAGATCCGATGATCGCTCCCGACGTATCCATCGCTCTGTGAATCCCGAACCATCTTCCTCTAACACCCTTGGATACTGAATCGGCGATGATGCCGTCCCTCGGAGCCGTCCTTAAGCCCTTGCCAAACCTTTCCAGAGACTTCAATAGTAATAGGTGTGGCCAAACAGAGATAAATGGGAAGAAAAGCTTAGATATGGAAGAAATAGCATAGCCCAGAGCAACTAAGGGCTTCCTCCTTCCAAACTTGTCAGACCAGTAGCCAGAGAAAACCTTTAAGATGCTCGCCACACTTTCTCCAAGACCCCCTATCAAGCCAACAGCCAGCCCCGTGCCGCCAATGGCTGTAATGAACATGGGAAGAATCGGCCACATCATGTCACTACTGGCATCTGTGATGAAGCTCACAATACCAAGTAGAATAATATTAAAGCTCATGTCCTTCAGAAGTTCTTTATCCATCTCTCCAACTCACTTTCAATCCATAATCTTTGTTCGTATTTTTCGTATTTGTTCCGTTTAACTTATTTAAAGATTAGAGTTTTCCTGAGTTTTCAAATTAAGCAATTCTTGCTAGCAAAATGCTTTTCTCTAGTGTCAACTACATTCTTTCAACGGGTTTTAATTGGTAAGTTCCAACAGTCTTGGAAATATCTTTGGCTGAGCTTTCAGAGTATACGCTGTCTATCACATCTTTCATGCATGTTAGTATTCTATCTGAAGCTTTCTTAACAGCCTGCAAGTCAACTTTCGCGTTTTCCTCGTTTAAGTTTGAACAGTTTTCTTGTTTTTTGATGATGAAGGAATGATGTACCAGCATGTAAGCTGTTAATGCTCCTAAAAGATTCATGAGTATGTCTGCCACCCCGTTCCAAAAGAAGAGGTTTATCACTCGCGGAGTGAATTTTTCAACAATTTCTTCTAATCCTTCCCAAACTAATCCTACAAAGATGCTTGAGTGGCATACGAAGGGGAGCTCCGCACTTGCCTCAAATAGTGAGATTTGATGACTTAACTTTGCTGAACCGAGTATTGTTAAAGCCTTGCTATATGATATGTAACTTATGAATGTTCTATAGGCTTTGACTGCAAATAACCCTATTCCAAAACCGCTAATATAATGTTCAACAAAGTCTAAACCCGGAATTACATGATACAGTGGCACGAAGGGAGCGCCAAGTATGGAATGCGAAGACAAGGCTAAGCTGACGATGGCGATAACCTTAGTGTCTGAAAGGGATTCTCCTATAGCGGTAATCCCGCTTCCTAAAAGACCCTTCGAAGAACTTTGATGTTTAGCAACCAGTTCAGATGCCAGTCCAAACAATAAAGAATACAATACATATGATGTAAAACAGACAGCAACCCAGTAAAAGTCTCTTTTTAAAGCACGAGCAACTCCAATCAGCAAAATAAACGTTTTAGTTGCATCCAGTAACATTGCACTTTTAATATCCTTATCATCACTATTTTTTATTCGCAGAAATACTTGGCCTCCGGGCAATATTTTTACAAGGATGTTTTGGAGGCCGCCGGTTTTTCTGGCGTTCGATTTTTGGATTTTGTCTTTTCTTTTGAGAAATCCTTCAAATATGTAATCTTTGACGGATGCGTATTCCTTTGTGAGTGTTTTGGTTGCGTCTTCAGGTAACCCCATTCTTAACAGTTTTTCGCTGAATATTTTGTTGGCCTTACTAACCGTTGAGTTTACAGACAACCATGTTTTGATGAATGTGCATACGACTATTGGAACTAGTGCTAGACTTACAAAAAAGTTGTGAATTCCCATGTAGATGCTGTCTCTATTCATATACCTAACCCTTTTCCATAGCTAAAGTCGTTGTTGCGATTTGTTTAAATGCTCTAATGTATTATATTGAAGACTTAAATAATTTTCAAATAGTTACATTTTAAAAGGTGAACATTTTAAGTGTTCGAGGAATTAAGGAATAAGTCTTTCTTGCTATTTCAGAAATATCTGAGGATGATGCTGCCTTGCTGAAACTCTTCATCCCTTTTTGTGAAGTTGAATAAGCAGTTCCGGTGGAATTAGCCAAACGCCTTTTCCATGCGTTTAACTCCTAGAGAGATGTAGCCGAAAAAATGGGAGTTTCACGGAATCTATGTAGTTATCGCCTTTCCTTCTGTTCTGCAAAGCGTTTTATTGCCTTCTCATGTTTCTCCAAGGATTTTTTGAAAGCTTCCGTTGCATCCTTTTCAAGCCAGTTTAGGTAGGCCAAACTTACTACAATTATGTCTGCTATGTCTACTTCCATGTCTTTACCGAATCTTCCTTCCTCAATGTATTTTTCTGCAACTTGCCCAACTTGTTCTGCTAGGAGAGTTATGAAGAAACTAGACGTGAAAACTTCCTTTTTATGTGCTTCATAGGAAATTTTCTTAACTGCATCTTGAGCTTCGTTTAACATTTATATCAAACCTTTTTGTTTCTGTTTAATCTTTAAACTGTTTACGTATATAAATTCCAATGAGAATGTAGCAAACATTTACTGGCTTGAGGTTTTGACCTTTTCCCACACCTGCGATATTTCTCTTAGCAATTGTGATTTGAGTATAAAGATATCTCTCGGGTCTTCAACATAAATGTAAAACATGTAATTTCTTTCACTTCTCGTTAGCTTAGTTAGCTGATATTCTGGTTTTCTCGGCAGTTTTTCTGCATAGCGCTCAATAACATTATCCAGCATTTCTTCAAGTTTTTCTGTCGGCAGAGAATGGTCAAAGTTCAACTCAAATCCGTAACAGAAGAGGTTTGATTCTTCACCATAGCGATAGTTTGTAATTTCCTTATCTAAAATCCTCTGAGTGCTTATTGAAACCACAGTGTTAGCCGGGGTTAAAATCTTTGCATAGTTTATCGTTATTTCATTCACTATCCCTTCGATACCGTCTATGCGAACGTAGTCACCCACGCGGAATGGACGTGTAACTAGAAGATATAGTCCGGCTATAAAGTTTCCAATGGTGCGTGTGGATGCGAAGCCAATCGCGGCGCCTCCTACGGCAGAAAAAGCCACCAAAATATCTGAGGGAACCCCGCCCACATTTAGAAGTGCCACAAGCACTCCGATTATTATTAGGAGGCGTGCCGTTAATATCAGTCCGTTTCCAACGTCCGGCGGCATTTCCGTCCGTTTTATGAACCTTCTCAACCATCTTGTGGTCAAACGTTCTAAAACTACCGCAACGGCTGCTGTGACAATTACCCATATTATGGTTACCAAATATGGATATTTTGCAAATATTTCCCCGAGAGACATCGACCCGTAGCCTCATTTCCTCTTGTTACAGACGATTAAACAAACAATCATTAAACTTAAGCTTATTTAGTTTGCTACAACATCAATATTGTATATAGTTAAAGAAAGACTTCGCGAGCGAAAGCTTTTATTAAAGCTCAAAACTTACTTTGGCAATACAATCAAAAGATGATGTGTCATGACTCTGCGGAAAGGTGACTTCATATTAATAGACTACGTCGCCAGAGTGAAGGAAACAGGTGAAGTTTTCGACACGACGATTGAAGAAACCGCCAAAAAAGAACGCTTATACAAGGAAGGCGAAATATACGAACCAAAGCTTGTGGTTATCGGAGAGGGATGGGTTCTCAAAGCGTTAGATGAAAGTCTAACAACAATGGAAGTTGACAAAAAAACATCTGTTGAGATACCACCTGAAAAAGCCTTTGGAGCAAGAGACCCTGAAAAGGTTAAACGTGTGTCATTAAGGCATTTAACAGCCAAGGGAATAACTCCCAGCCTTGGGATGCGTGTTGAATATAACGGGAAAATGGCTACTGTGCGAACTATAGGAGCTGGGCGTGTTCTATTGGATTTCAATCCTCCATTGGCTGGAAAAACTTTGGCTTATGAAGTGACTGTTCAGAAAAAGCTTAGAACAAAAAAGGAGAAGATGGCAGCTCTAATTCATCGCAGAATACCCGCCGTAGAAGAATCCAAATTCAAATTCGCAATCAAAGAAAAAACTGTTAGCATAGAAATGCCTGAAGAAGCCTTTTACTTGGAAGGGGTTCAAGTGGCGAAGAGAGGCATAGCTCTAGACATTCAAAGATTTTTCCCGAAAATAACCACAATCAAATTCATTGAAACCTTCAAAACAGAACCCAAAACAGAAACCTAGCTTACAACCTCCGTCATTTTTGCAAGTCTTTCGTAATCTTTATGGCTTAAATTCAACTTGTTAAGGACTGTGTATCGTTCAGGTCTTATGGTTGGGGCCATTTCCAAAGCTTTTATCACGTCTTCCTTTTTTATGTGCAGCTCTTCAGCGTTTGTGGGTGCACCCAACATTTTCAATGTTTCCCTTACGCGCTTCCAGTTTGCCTTATGCAGGTATGTCATCATTATTGTTCCTACACCGCATTGTTCACCATGCATAGCATGGTTAGATTTGATTATGTCGAGTGCGTGGCTGAAGAGGTGTTCGGAGCCGCTGCATGGACGGCTGCTTCCAGCGATGCTCATGGATACTCCGCAACTTATCAGCGCTTCTAAAAGCACACGTAGACCTTCTTCATTTCCAGGTTTGATCAGTTTGGCATTTTGTATCACAAGTTTTGCGCTCATTAGGGCTAGGCTTGCAGCATATTCTCCATAATATTCATTTTTCTCCTCGTGGGCTAGTTTCCAGTCTTTCACAGCCGTGAATTTTGCCACGACGTCCCCGCAACCACTTATGACGAAGCGCCATGGTGCCTGCATTATTATGTTTGTGTCTGCTATGATGGCTATGGGAGCTTGAGCCATGACAGAATATGGTTTTTCAAAGCCTTTAACAGAAGATAATGGGCTTGCAATTCCGTCATGAGAGGCTGTTGTTGGAACACTTATAAATGGGACTTCTTGGCGTGCTGAGCTTAACTTTGCAGCGTCTATTTTTGTTCCGCCACCGACTCCAAAAACAACCTGAGGCTTTAAGGCTTTTATTTTTTCTTCAACAGCTTCAACATCTTTAACTGTGGCTGACTCGACGAGGAACGATTTAACTTCCATACCGTTCTCTTCGAGAAGTTCTTTAACGGTTTTTCCTGCTATGTCATAGGTTTTTGAACCTGCAATTATAAGTGCGGATTGTGTGAATCCTAATCTTCGAGAAACCTCATTGACACGCTCTATTACTCCGTTACCAATAATTACCTCTCTTGGAAGTTGCATGCGGTGATGTTTTAAAGGCAAGTTAATCACTATGTGAGTGATACTATTCTACTTCATAGTAAGGTGCGTTTAAAACTTTTAAATTCGGCGGTTTCAACCGTGAAAGTCGATTTTATCTTATTATTTTTAAACCGTAATATTAATAATGGTTAGTTTTGGCGGATTACCGTTTGGTTTTACTTGCGCTTGCGAAACAGCATGAGGCCTTCATGGTGGCATACGTATTCAAAACCCACCTTAATGAGTTTGCCAGCTTCCTCAACTGTTTTGGCCGTTGCAGAAACCTAGCGAATTAACCGGGATTATGAAAAAGTAATTCATATTTTTCTTTTATAAGTTTTACAAACCAAAAACGAAGAAAAAGCATTGGGTGAAATTAATGAGCAGAAGAATGAGCAGAACAATTGTTTGTCCTAAGTGTGACAGTTTTGCAGTAGTTGTTGAAAGAACGGAAGACTTTCACTACATTGTTAAATGCAGAAATTGTGGTGAGGTTAAACTCACCGCGTTAGAAGAGCGAAAAGCACGCACAAAATACTCAAAAAGAATGAAGATTATATCTAAACCTTGTCGGTTTCAGATGGTTTTAAGCTGAATTAAAACTTTTTAAGCTTTAGCGACCTTACTAACACTTGAAAGAAATTTAGAGCATCCACCTTTAGGAGAATTATGCGACTTGGCAAATTAGATTTAAGCACAATTGCTAATGTTCTGTTAACGATGATCAACTGAACATGCATCACTTATAACCATGGCAAAATTTTGAAAAAACCTTAAAAAAATAACTATTACGTATATTTTTGGGGTTTGCTTAATATTTCCCGGCGTGAGACGAGTTCATGCAGGTTTTTGATATGTTCTATGTGCTTGTATGTCCATTGAAATTCGTCACATCACGGTTCACAAGGTGATAACAGCGAAGAAAGAGGCAACGGTGGAGGACGCATGAGATAGGATGTTTAGTCATAGTGGAGAATGGAAAGCCCGTAGGAATAATTACAGAGAGAGACCTTTTGAAGAGAGTGTTAGCTAAATCAAAAGAACTTAGAAACATGAATGTTATGGAAATAATGTCAAAGCCCCTCATATCTATAGCAAGAATGAAGAGCTGGAAAAGCACGGAGTAGAATCATCGTGGCTCGCTTAAACGGGGACTTGTTTTGATGTGGTCGAGAAAGGATGCTTGAAACAATATTTGAAATTCATAATATTTTTCTACACCCTCCTGAAATTGTAGGTTGAGATTAACAATGAAAATTGAGAAATTGATGACTAAAAACGTCATTACCTTGCCAGCAGACGCCTCAGCCTACGATGCTGTGAAGCTTATGAATAAGAATAAAATTGGTTGTTTAGTCGTTTTGCACAATAACCTCGTTGTTGGGATTTTGACTGAAAGGGATTTGCTTGAGAGAGTTTTAGAGAAGTGCAGAAACCCCAAGGAAACCAGGATTTCAGAAATAATGACTAAACACGTTATTGTGGGAAAGCCAGATATGGAGCACATCGAAGCCACAAAGGTTATGTTCAAAAACAAAGTCAAGAAACTACCCATAATAGAGGGAAACCAACTAGTTGGCATAGTTACCCTAACGGACATAGCCCGCGCCACAAGCATAGACAAAAAAACCATAGAACTTATCCAAAAACTCTCCAATATGCACATGCTCTAAGCCCTAAATAAATAATAAGAAAATTTTCGCGTTTTCTGTTAAGAGACATTAAAGGAACAAAATTGGATGCTAGCCCGGTTTAGGTTCAAATACCGGGTTTAAAATATCGGTGTTAAGACGCGTTTTCTATTTGTAAATTCTCTTTAAGGTTTATTATTAATAAGAATCAAATATGAAACGATAAAAAAGCAAGAAAGCAATTATTAAAGCGAAAATTCCATTTTAAGAAATGCCACGTTTTCATTAATTGGGATTCCTTTACTGTTTAGAATTTCTTGCATCCCTAAACCGCTTTCTCTTATAAACCAATTAGAATTTCCATCGGGAGAAGTCATATTATAGATTAAACCCCAATCTTGATTGTCTTGAGTAGGCATATCCCATAAACCAAAATAGCCCCATTCCTTAATGTTATGTTTGTAAAGCATCTTGACCATTTCTTTAATCAACCTTCTTTTTTCAGTTTCATTACTTGCGTATGCTTGAGCTTCACTTACCTTTTGGAAACCCCATTCGGAAACGAAAATTTTCCCATTAACTAAATTTTTCTCACATACTTTCCGATAATGATTAAGGTAGGGTTTAAAGGCATCTTCATTAATTGTGTTTTTTCCATGTGGATAATAGCTTATTCCATATCCATCAATTGCCAAAATGTCATAAGGCAAAATGTATTTTCCCCCCAATTGAAATTCAACCATATCATCAGTCATAAAGACCTTTCTTAAAGGGTCATTGTTTTTTAGAACATAAACAAACTCTTGTAAATAGGTTTTATAATTTGGATGCAAAATCCTCTCTTCCATATCAGTTTTATTAAAATAAGGATACATGAGAAAATAGCTTTTAACATCACCAAAATCTCTTGTTATATCAGTAATGTTTTTCAAATAATCCTTAAAGGCTAAAAATTGAGTCTCATTATAAGGAAAATCTCCATCCCAATAACCATCGGGAGTAAAGTCGGGAGTATATTTATAGGTCTTATCCCGCCAAACAATCATAAGATTAACATCAAACCCCATATCCCTTGTTACATTCAAAACATCATCTAAAGAACCCTCATCATACAACAACGAAACATCAAAAACCGTTACAGACTTAAAACCCATTTCTTTAGCACATTCTAACATTTTAGGCAAATCCGTTAAATTCCCAACATTATTTGAGAACATCCCCGACATATTTTGCCATGATATAGGATAAATGCATATTGAGGCCTTAATTCGAGAACCATCGAAAATGAGAGGGGTTTGCATTGAATAAAAGTAAACAATAATAGAAATTAAAAGTATGCAGATAATAACCGTGATAATAACCGTAATTAATTTGATTTCCAATTTTCTTTTTCCCTTTTCCCAAACATTTTAAGAGAAATATAAATTGTAATAATCAACCAAGGAACACCTAGCCATGGATAGTACATCAAAGCTGCTATGGGAGCCATTAGGATTATGTATGGTAAGTCACTAATAAGTCTCTGTGTGATATTTGTGATGCCTGAAAGTTCTGCAACTCGTATGAGCCAAAATAATAGTGTCCATTGTGGTATGGTTAGCCACGAAATGTATCCCAACCATTTAAGCCATTTTTGCATTTTCTCTTTCTCCATTTTAATATTAGAAAGAAGGGATAAAAAGAATGTCTATGCAACCAATTTCTTGATGATAATACCCCCTTTACGTGTATACCATTACGATGCTATAAAAACTTACTACGAAAAAAGCTCTGCAAAGACAGATGGGAGTTCGAGACAATGCTTGACGGCAGTTTTTTGGTAGCCCGGGAAGGATTCGAACTTCCATTTTACATGGCTTAAAAATTTTCCATGAGGTATCTTCGTGTTCTATTAATAATGGTTAAATGACCAACCTTTTTACAAAACAGAAGCCGTATGCTGGGCAAGGTTTACTTTTGGGGTTAGAATGTGCATTTTAAGCACCTAAATTGGAAAATGGCAAAAATAATGAAAGTTACGGCTTGTGACTGGTGCTTCGTAGATGTGTCACAAGAATCTTTGAACGAGAGTAGGTTTGTAGTTGAAAGGATTGAGCGAAAGTTCTTAAATATCATGTTCAGAAGAATAAAGGCGAATAATGTGTATAAGTTTACCTTATTATACCGGTTTTCCTAAGTTTCCTTTCAACGCTCTCCAATCTAAGTTTTCGCAAAGTCTCTGGTTTCGGCACACCATTGTCGTCCCAGCCAACCAGCCTATAATATTCTTGCTTGTCCTGCTCAAAGCGGTCTCTATCAAGAGTTTTGCCTTTGTAAGGACCTGAAGGCAGGGGTTCCCAAAATCTAGATGGGTTATCGTCATCTATTTTTGGCTTCCATTGAACATCCGGTCCACCTAAAAGAAGCATAGCTCTCTGTATCTGCAGTATTCTAAGAGCCTTCTCTTCATACCATTCTTCTTTTGTGAGCCTCCATCCCGCTATAGCCTCATAGAACTGCAAGATTTCTGTATCTTCAATAGCGAATGTTGCGAAGTTGCAGTAAATTGCCGAGTCGGCTAGAACTGCGGAGGCTTCACCGCTTCCATATTCCTCGAGAGAGGCTAATGAAGTGTGGTCTCCAGCTTGAACTGAGCAGGCATAGGATATGTTTTCTGCGAAGTCTTTGCCGCTTCTAAGTCCATGGGCGCCGATTGCTACGCCTTTTTCGTGGACAACAAATTGAAGCAGATTCATTCCTTTCATTTCGCCAAGTTTTAGGGCCGCCCTATACACTCCTTCGGCCAGTATGTTGCCTATTCCTTTTCTATAGGCTACTTTTTCAGCTAAGGCGGTGAAAGCCTCCGTGTTTCCCCATTTAAGTTCTAGACCCTCTAGCTCCTCCTTTGTTAATATTCCCTTCTGATATAGTTCCGCTGCGAATCCTAGGACTGCTCCACCTTGTATTCCACAAAGGCCCAACTCGTTGCTGATGTGCGATATGTAGATGTTTTCTTCAGGCTTGAATATTCCGAGATTCGCGCCTAGATAGGCTTCAAGTTCGTAATCTGGATTGTCGCATATTGCTCCTTTAAATTTTCCAGTTTTAAGGACGGCAAGTTTTAGGCATGTTACTGGACAGCCGAAGTCTCCCCAATATTTTTTTATCCAGTATTTATCGAATTCTTCTCCTTTGAAGCTTTCCATGTCGTGCCATTCTTCTTGCCAATTTCTGATAGGCTCTGAACTGGTTTCAGCCCCGAAGTGATAGCCTCCCCTTCCTGTCCCCCAACGCCTAAAATTTTCTATCTCAATATTCCTCCTTGAGAATTCATTAAATAGGTGAACAGTCTCATCCCTATCATACACTTCTGGTAGTGGACCAAAACCCTTCACCACTATCGCCTTTAAATTCTTGGAGCCCATTACCCCGCCGTATCCGCCGTATCCTGCTCCATGCGCATATTTAGCGACTACAGCTGCAACTCTTGTTTTGTTTTCGCCTGCTGGCCCGATATATAGGATTGAGGGGTCCTTTACTTCTCCATAATTCGGCCTAATCACCTTAATATCTTCAATTGACTTTTCGACTAGGAATTTTAGGGTTTCCCTAGCTTTTTTGCCCCATATTGGCATAGCGTCTTTGATTTCGATTTGGCTGTCGCATATGAAAATGTAGCTTGGTTTTTCGGCTATTCCAGTTATTATTAGACCGTCGTATCCAGCGCACTTTAAGTCTACGCCGAACTCGCCCGCGATAGTCGACCCTATCATTCCATTGCTTTGCGGGGACTTCCCCGAAATACATACCTTTGTTCCTGGAATAAAGCCTGTCAATGGGCCAGTAAGCACTAGCAGAATGTTTTCTAGAGCGAAAGGGTCAATAGTTTCCCATTTTTCGCCTAGCCTATCCCAAAGTATTTTTGCAGCTAGGCCTCTTCCACCGATATAGTTGCGTAGAATCTCGTCTGGAAACCGAGTTTCCTTAATGTTTTCGCTTGAAAGGTCTATTTCTAAAAATTTTCCTGCATACCCTCTCATTGGCTCAGAACCTCCTTAGCTATTTCTTCTCCTAAAATCTTCCTTGCTGTTTCAATCGTCAACTTCTTCGGAGTTTTCGCAGAGACCTTATAGGAAACCCTTTCACTTCTAAATGTAATCTTTAGCGTGTTCCATTTTCCTTCTCGGCATGTTTCAACACATTTTGGATTTCCATCACATAAATCACATAGGACGATATGGTTTTTCTCCGGATGCATGTGTGGAACCTTCCCGGGGCAAACGTTTACGCATAGACCGCATGCAGAACACTTTGAAACATCAATGTTCACGGCTCCTGTCTTATCGTTGATGGATAATGCACCGGTTGGACAAGCATTAACACATGGATAGTCCTCACATTGAAAGCATAAATGCGGAATCTCAACGCCCGGAACAAACATAAAAATCCTTATTCTCGAGGCTTCAGGCCAAATCCTACCCTCATGATGTAACGAGCACGCAATTTCACACCTTCTACAACCGCTGCAACTCTCATAATTCCGTTCAATCCAAATTTTGCTATTCTGACTCATCTAATAGCACCACTTATAACACGTGATTTTAATGTTCACTCAATAAGTTTTCAGCTATAAGAATTTTGATGCCAAACAGCTGGGCTTCCGAAACTTAAAACCATACACAAGCAAGAAAAAGAAAAAAGGGGAGTTTGCGGGAGAAATCGCCACTTGGAACCGTAATATTAATAAACTTCGGGTTGTGATTACATGGTGCTATTTACTAGCAAACTAATCTCGTGGCATGTTCAGTTTTAGGAGAAAAATGAAATGATAAACAAGGATACAGTCAATCGGTTAGTGTTAAAGGGAACAACGACTATAGGTGTCGTATGTAAAGACGGTGTGATATTAGCTTCAGACACCCGTGTAACTATGGGATTCTATGTAGCCCACAAACATGGGAAAAAGATATACAAAATAGATGATCACTTGGCTATGACCATTGCTGGAACCGTTGCAGATGCACAGAGAACCGTGGACGTATTAACGGCGAACGCGCAGCTTTATAAGCTTGAAAAAGACAGACCCATGCCCGTGAGCTCTGCAGCAAGGCTTATCGCCAACCTTTTATTTTCAGCCAGATATGCACCGCTGGTTACCCACGTTTTAATCAGCGGTGTGGATGACACTGGTCCACACGTTTATTCATTGGACCCCTTGGGCAGCTTAACAGAGGAAAAATGCGTTGCTACTGGTTCTGGGTCGCCAATAGCCTACGGTATTCTAGAAGACAGATACAAAGAGGACATGTCTGTTGGAGAGCTTCTGCCAGTGATTGTTAAGGCTGTGGGCTCTGCTATGAAGAGAGATGCTGCAAGCGGAGACAGTTTTAATGTAGCGGTAATAGATGAAAAGGGCTATCGGGAATTAACAGAGGATGATAAGAAGCAGCTTCTAGCAAACTGAGGAAGTTTAAACCGTGGCGCCAAGCTCTGAAAGAGAAAAAATAGAGATAAGTCAATACATCCTAGAACACGTTCCAAAACAAGCTCAAGTGACAAGAATAGAATATGAAGGCCCAATGCTCGCAGTGTACGCCAAAAAACCAGAAATTCTGGTTGAACAAAGCAGCGTGATCGCAGACATAGTCAACATAATAAGAAAGAGGATAGTTGTGCGTTCAGACCCTTCGGTGAGGCTGCCGGAGAAGGAAGCCGAAAGAATAGCCAGAGAAATAATAGCACCCGAAGCTGAAGTTACGGACATAAACTTTGATCCAAGTCTCGGCGAAATAATAATTGAGGCAAAAAAGCCTGGGCTTGTTATTGGAAAAAATGGAGCAATTCTGCAGGAGATCATAGGACAAACCAAATGGCGCCCTCATGTTCTGAGAAGCCCTCCACTACGTTCTAAGATCATAGCTCACATGAGGCATTACCTTCATTCAGAAAGCAAGGAAAGAGAGAGAATACTTCGCACAGTAGGCGAGAGAATTTTCAGACACAAAACCTATGAAGTTGGAGACCTAAGAATCACAACACTTGGGGGAGTTCAAGAAGTCGGCAGATCAGCCTTCCTTGTTCAAACAAGAGAGAGCAGCGTATTACTGGACTGCGGCATTAATCCTGGTTCTTTAAAACCTTTTGAAGCCTTTCCGAGACTTGACATTTCAGTATTTGAAATCGACTCCTTAGATGCCGTTGTTATAAGTCATGCCCACCTTGACCATTGCGGTTTAGTGCCTTTCCTCTACAAATACGGATATGACGGTCCCGTTTATTGTTCAGCTCCAACCTCGAATTTGATGACATTACTTCAGCTTGACTATTTAGATGTGGCAAGCAAGCAGGGGATTATTCCACCTTACGATCAGAAAAATGTCCGTGAATGCGTTTTACACACGATTCCCTTGCGACACGGTGTTGTAACAGACATTGCCCCGGACATCCGCTTAACCCTACACGATGCCGGCCACATTTTAGGTTCCTCAATAATCCACCTACACATAGGTGAGGGTCTACACAACATTGTTTATACAGGCGACTACAAATATGCGAGGACCATGCTGTTAGAAGCAGCGGCAACAGAATTTCCAAGAGTTGAGACTTTGATAACTGAAAGCACCTATGGCAGTCCAGATGACATCATGCCTTCAAGGGTTGAAGCTGAAGAAAGCCTAACAAACATCATAAATGAAACTTTAGAGCGAAAAGGCAAAGTCTTAATTCCGGTGCCAGCCGTAGGCAGGGCTCAGGAAATAATGCTCGTTATTGATGGTTACATGCGGCGTGGACTAATGAAGGAGGCACCAGTGTTTATCGAAGGTATGATTTCAGAAGCAACGGCGATTCACACGGCTTATCCAGAATATTTAGGCAGGGAAGTCCGCCACAGCATACTTCACGACGGAATAAACCCCTTCCAGTCGGACTACTTCACAATCGTTGAGCACCCAAGCGTCAGACAGGAAATAATAGATGGCAAACCATGTATTATTATGGCTACTTCTGGAATGCTTGAGGGAGGACCAGTGATAGAGTACTTTAAAAGTTTAGCTGAAGACGAAAGAAACACAATAATCTTCGTGAGCTATCAGATTGAGGGCACCTTAGGGAGGAGGGTGCAGAAGGGCTTAACCGACGTTACAATGATAGATAGCGAGGGTAAAATGGGAGTTGTAAAAGTCAAGTTACAAGTAGAATCAATTGAAGGCTTTTCTGGGCATTCGGACAGGCGGCAAATAATCAATTATATAACTCATCTCAGACCAAAACCCGAAAGAGTTATCGTATGTCACGGTGAAAGAGCAAAAAGCTTGAGCATAGCGAATTTCATTCAGAGAAGGTGTGGAATCCAAGCAGTTGTTCCAGCGATTATGGAAACCTTTAGGCTGCTGTAGGTATAGGCTCATTTGACACTGGTGTTTTTTCCCGCCAAATCCTCACATTTGAAGGGCAAATAACAACTCGTTCTTCACCTAGACGGGCAATATCCCCGCCAACAGACTCAACGAACTCGCATAACTCGTTTACTGCACGTTTAACATCTTCAATGCTTTTGTTTGCGAGAGGAGTTACCCTAAGAATCAAAATGTTTCCTGAGCTTACCTCACCTTTAACAGTGTCTAAGTCCGATAAATCGCGGAGAGGCATGGCCTTCAAATAGGTTTTACCATAAACACCCTTGGTTTCAACCTTTACTTTTTTCTTCTTTTCGGTTTTCTTGGATTTACGAAATATGCCACTTAAATTTGGCAAACTTCTCCTCTCTAACACTTTATTTACCCTTTTAAGAGTTTAAGCGTTTCTTTTATTACGCCTCTGAATTTGCAATACAGATTAGCTATTAAAGTGTTTTATGAATTTTGAATGTAGATTAGAAACGCATTTTTGGTTTTAAAGACTTTGTCTTTCTTAATTTTTGTTTAAAATTAATATGCCCTACGCAAGGCAAGAATCATTTCTTCTGATGCGTTTACTCTTCCTAAGGTTTGGTAGACAGCTCCTTTACAAAATTCCATATTTTGTCACCGACGAAATGGATATTTTTGACGACGACGCCCTGTTTAGCTTCTTTTGCAGCATCCACATCATAAACAACTTCGCCTATTGCAATTGGTTTGCCGTGCTTTTCATCCACAACAGAAACAAAATCACCTTTTCTAAATTCTCCTATAAAACGAATGATTCCGGGAGCCATGATGTTTGCACCATTACATACGTGTGGGACAGCACCCATGTCAACAACAACCTTAGGTGTCGAAGCTAAAAGTTCGTTAAAAATTAATGTTGGAACAATTTTTTCTTCAACTTTAACGAGTAACGGTCTACCGTTTATAAGAAAGATTTCAGCAAAATCCGTCTCAACCAATTCAACATGGACTTTAACATCGAGAATACGCTCCAAATCGACTTTGAGCTTCTCTGAAACCTTCCTTAAAAGAGACTTTGCCTCCTTAGTTTTTAGAAAATGTCTCCTGTATTTTTCAGGCATCGTGTCCCTCTCTTAGATAGGTTTAAATGGTATAAGTTTAAGTATAAAAGGCATAAAGTATAGTTCGAGGGTGCAAAATGAGTGAGATGACAACTGAAAT
>DAOUSM010000033.1 GCA_030627225.1 Candidatus Bathyarchaeota archaeon
CTTCGGAATAGAACCATGCGGTTTAGGAGCAAGAGACACATTAAGACTTGAAGCGGGAATGTGCCTATATGGAAACGATATTGACGAAAACACCACTCCACTGGAGGCGAGACTAAGCTTTGTTGTAAAATTCCAAAAAGACAACTTCATAGGAAAAGAGGTGCTACTAAAACAGAAAAAAGAAGGAGTTACACGTAAACGCGTCGGGATAAAAATGATCGAACGAGGCATACCGCGACCATACTTCGAAGTCTACGACGATAAAGGCGAAAAAATAGGACGCATGACAAGTGGAACATTTTCACCGCTGCTTAAATGTGGCATAGGGATGGCTTATGTTCTCACATCCCAAGCTCAAGAGGGAAACATTGTCAATGTTAAAATACGCAATAAACTAGCAAAAGGAAAAATAGTATCATTTCCATTTTACGACGCTGAAAAATACGGGTACAAAAGAAAGCCAGCATAATGTTAAAGCCATGGTTTACCGCAAGAAAAATAAAACACCTCAGCATTGTGTGTTAAAAAGAGATGAATTCGATGGAAATTAAGAGCTTCCTGTCGAAGGAACACCTTGTCAACGGTCTAAAAAGTTTTGGAAAACTACGAATTAAAGTAAACCACGACTCAATACTAACTTTTTCAGCCCTCATACTCATACTTTCCACAGCCTTTACGATACGCGTATTTCCGATGCGCTGGGAAATACAAAAAGGCTCATTACACTTGTCAGAATTTGATCCCTATTTCCAATATCGCTTTACAGATTATATAATAAAAAACGGTCCGGTTTCATGGGCATGGCCTACACAGTGGGTTGACAAACAAAGGTGGTACCCGTCTGGAATAAACATTGCAAAAAGTGGATTTCCAGGATTACCGCTTACAGCGGCGTTTTTCTATAAAATAGTTTCAGCGTTAGGCATCAATGTTGATTTGATGGATTTCTGCGCCATTTTTCCGCCAATAATGGGCATGCTGGCTTGCCTAGTGATTTACTTTTTAGGTAAGGATATTGGAGGAAAACCAGTAGGATTATTTGCAGCACTTTTTCTAGCTTTGAGCCCATCCTACATCCAGCGGACTTCAGTTGGATTTTTCGACGACGAAACTATAGGGATATTCTCTCTCATTTTATTCGTTCTCCTGTTTCTACGGGCGATTGAACAGGATAGACCGATGGCTTCAACTGTCAAATACTCGCTTGCCTCAGGAGCCGTTCTAGGATACTTCTGTTCCGGATGGGGCGCCGCTTATTATCCCATCGGTATTACGGTGGTTTTTACGCTCGCCTTAATCCTACTCAAAAGACACACGCAGCATCTTTTGCTATCCTACAGCTTGACCTTTGGGCTTGGATTATTTATAGCGATAAACGTTCCTAAACTTTCATCAACCTATCTAACGACAGCCGCTATTTTGCCAGTTGCCGGGATATTCCTCATACTCTGTCTCTGCGAAGTTTTTCGAGCTGCAGCATCGACAAAATGGAAGATCATATCAATCGCTGTTTTTCTGGCCGTGCTAATTGGTAGTTTTGCTATGCTTTGGCAACTAGGCTACATGCGAGGCATAGCTGGAAAATTTATTTCGGTTATAAACCCATTTGCGCGTGCGGCTTCTCCGCTTATAGAGTCTGTGGCTGAGCACAGAATTTCAGCTTGGGGTTCGCTGTATTATGAGTTTGGCATAGCAATAATATTTTTTGCAGCTAGCTTCTTCTTCATTTTTAGAAACCTCAACAATAAGAACTTGTTTTTGTTGATTTTTGGTTTAACATCCCTTTATTTTGCTTGCTCCATGGTGCGATTACTTGTGCTTATGGCTCCGGCGTTCAGTCTTTTGACGGCTGTGGGGATAGCAGGAGTGCTGAAACCTTTCAGCACCTTATTGAAGGAGCAACCAAGAGTGGGTGTTAAAAAGAAGTATGGTTTCGAGCATGTTGGAAAAGAATTCAGCGGCGCTGCTGTTTTCCTAATATTCCTTGTTTTAATGACGAGCCTTGCTTTTCCAATGCCTAAAGTGTATAGGCAAGCCTACTCTCCAACGACCATTACTGCGGGCAGCCTTCCAATAGCGCCCAATGAACCCGTATGGGAATGGCTGGAAATGCTGGACTATACTACATACCTTGGGGCGACT
Organism: Candidatus Bathyarchaeota archaeon; assembly: GCA_030627225.1. Taxonomy (GTDB): domain Archaea; phylum Thermoproteota; class Bathyarchaeia; order Bathyarchaeales; family Bathycorpusculaceae; genus DAOUSM01. The sequence continues at coordinate 2,143 of DAOUSM010000033.1, forward strand.
ACTGTTGTATGCAGCTGGTGGGACTATGGATATTGGCTGACAGTGCTTGGCAATGTGACAACGCTTGCTGATAACGGTACAATCAACCTCACCCAAATACAAAATGTAGGTTTCATATTCATGGCTAATGAAACCGAATCATTAGAGATGTTAAATCGGTATGATGCACAGTATATCCTTGTATTCACAACTTTTGTGTTAAGGCAGTCTGGTGGACAGTATTATGCAAGCTGGGCTGGTTATGGTGATGAAGGAAAGTGGATGTGGATGGCGAGAATTTCCGGGAAAAGCCCTCAGGCGTCAGAGTGGGGATGGACTGATGAAGAAGCCTTTGGAGCATTTAATACTACGACGAATAATTGGCAATGGAATGACCGCGGAATGAACGCAACTATTTATAAATTGATGAGTTATGGAAAACACCGGTGGTGTGAAAAACATGGCATTGTAGATGCAGATGCACTTAATGTTCGAATTCCAATGTACTTTGAAGAAGAATATTTTGCTGGATTAGAGCTTACTCCTACAGATGCAGGCAACAATTACGGTGGCCTTATCCCGCTTGTTTGTCTCTACAAAATCAATTATCCAAGTGACTAAAGGAGAGATTATTTGTTCCCCAAAGCTCGTGACATCCATAAACCAAACAAGCCTTTAGTTCCAAACGGTTTAGGTGTAATATATGTTGTAGCCAGCGTATCATATCTTTTTCTAGTATACGGCTTCTTTAAACTGACTGGGATTGAAACATCTGATGTTTCTCCAGCCTTAACCTTAGCTGTATGTATTTTATTCGGCGGGTTTATGGGTTTGCTTGATGACTGGATGGATTTACGGTGGCGTTATAAGGCTTTCTTGCCACTAATAGCTGCCATTCCACTTCTTTCATTAGCCATCAGACTTGAACTGCGTACGTCTATGACTATTCCCCTTTTTGGAACCATAGATTTCGGCGTTTACTATTATTTCATAATTATTCCGCTGATTGTAACCATAACTACTAATACTGTGAATCAGCTTGGGGGATTGAATGGTTTAGAAACAATCTGTCCAGCATTAATTATGATTGGGTTAATGGTTATCTCAGGCTCTCATGCAATCCTATTATACGTTCCATTAATGGTGTGGCTCTTACTCGCTTTTTTTAATTTTCAAGGCAAAATTTTCGTTGGCAACACGGGATCTTTTGCCATTGGAATGACGTTAGCCGCGTTTGCAATTATTTCAGATTTGAAAACCAGCTTGCTAATTTCGCTTTTGCCCTACATTTTTAACTCTTCATTAATTTTGTTGAATTACTTCTTTTTCAGAACTAGGGCGCGTGTTTCATTTGATGGAAAAAAACTTTTTTCAGATCATAGAAGAAGTTTAATTACGCTTATCACTTATCGTCGTCCTTTAAGCGAACGCCAAGTAGTTGTAATAATTTCACTTTTGGTGGCGGCTTCAACCTCTGCTGCATTATTGGTTCAATGGCTATTGTTATAGCTATTCTTTTTCTATATGACGCGTATGCATTAATGTAGAATCAACAATCGGAGAGGTATGGAAGAAGACCCAGCGCGGGAAGCTGAAACGTGAATGTCAAACACGGAAGCCGAGAAATAACCTACTTTTCATGACAATATTTATAAACTAAACCTATTGTGATAGGTTTCTGTTGGCGGGTGAGTGGGCCTCCACCCGTTCCGCCATATAAACCCCGGTGTAGGAGGTGAAGTATATTTGAAATTTGACAGCAAAACCTTAGCATTAACAGCGATTTTTGCAGCTTTGTATGCAGTTTTAGTATTGCTTTTATCTAGTTTAAGTTTTGGACTGGCTCAGGTGAGAGTTGCTGATGCCTTGATTCCACTGTCGGTAATTTTCGGATGGCCTGCGGTTATGGGAGTTACTTTAGGTTGTTTGATTGGCAACGTTGTTAGTCCAATGCCAAGCATTGTCACTGACATGAGCTTAGGTGCATTAGCCAATTTTATTGCTAGTGTTTTAGCATGGAAAATAGCCGTTCAGAAGCGTGATAGCATGATAAGCGAATTTCTTGGCTGTACAATAGCAACTATTGTGATAACTTTCATTGTTGGAACATATTTGGCGATACTGACGGAGATGGAGCTGTGGATATGGTGGTTGGGAATTTTCACTGGTTCCTTGATTAGCATCAATCTTATTGGCTATTTGATCTTGCAGTTCATGAAAAAAGCTGGGTTGAAAGCTGGTTACATGAAGCGTTCCAGTTTCGTCAATCCTATTATTTCGTCGAAGTCTAAACCTAACGCATCTAATACCTGGTCAAATGTTGAATGTAAATAGGCTATGTACTTGTCAACGTCGATCTCATTTTTTGTTGCCAGCTCAACTGGTTTGACACGTGGTTCTTTAACAACTTTTACAAAGCTTATCAGGTCGCCAGCTTTTAACTCCATTCCTCCTTCTTTTAGGATTTTTGCGGCTTTGACATGTTGAGGTGTTGTTTTTGTGTAGCGTTCTAGCTCTTCGCCTAAAACCACATTGAACGCTAGTTCGCTTAGGCTTTCCCATTCCCGTCTCTTCAACCGTATATAACAATCACGGACAATTTCGCTAATGTCCTTTTTTGCGTTTTCAAAGTCTGCTGGTGTCTTCACCATTGCCAAGCGTTCTTTCATCCTGTCAAAGGCTTTTTTGATGAACAATGGAATATGCCTCTTTTTCCCTGTTAATCCCTTGACGTCAACGCTTCCATCCTCTAAAACTCCGAGGTAATTCTTTTTTCGCGAACTGAAAACTGCATATCTGTAAACCTTGTCTACATCCAAGCTCATTTTTAACTCTTTTAGGGACCAGTCAGCCAAGGTTTCAATCTGTTCTTCGCGGGGGTTCTTCAAAAAGACACTGTCCGTGTCTCCGTAAAGCACTTTAACCCCAAGTTCCTTCGCCTTCCCAATGATCTTATTAATAGCATGCCGACCAATCGCAGCCGTCGCCTCAGCTGCCGGGGGACAATACAAATCGAATGAGGTTGACCCAAAGACTCCATAGTTGGCGTTTAGAATCACTTTTAAAGCGCCTTGAATCAAGTTGTACCAGTTCCGTAAGTCAGTTGGCAGACTCATATCCTTCGCCCTAGGCTTATACCACTTGACACGTAGGTCTCGAAGCGAGCCGATCAATAGGCTCTCTAACGCCCTGTGCCTCCTACAAACCCAGTGCGGCGTGCCGGGAACCACATTATCTCTACATTCCTTATGCGGACAACGAATGGACTGATAACCTACATTCCAAACCTTCATGATAGATGGATATAGACTGTTGTGTGCGCATATCCATCCTGTGCCGCTGATGAAACTGTTCGTTTCATTAACGCCTATGTCGTAGACGAATCCGCTGGACGGAAGGACCTCTTCGACGCTATCTACTTTTAGGACTTGGATATCGGATGAGAGAAATGAATGTAACCGTTTCCATTCGGTGTAAATTGGATAATCAATCCATTTAGAACCATGTCTTATATGGAAGCGAGTTACGTGTTCATTAAGCTCTCGCAAAGGCAGCCCTACAAGGTCAGAGACCAGCCTTACCTCGTTCGCTTTTACCGTTTTGAAGTAGAGGCATGCCACAACGGCTTTTCTTTCTTGCGTTGAAAGTTTATTCCACCAAGTTCCGTAGCGAGATTTCAGGTGAAATTTAATAAGTTGACGCCCCTCTTCATCAAATGAAAGTGTGGCTTCATCGGGCAGACTTTCTAAGAGATGTCCGTCAAGATCGTTGAGAAGCGTTGAAAACTGTCTGAGAACATCCACCCTTTTCGTTCCATCAGAGGCTTTGCAGGGAATACCCTTCCGTATGGTTTGAGGGAGTAGCGCTGTTGGGAACAGATACGATGGGTGACGATTATGAGTTATGCTAATGTCATCCCAGTTGTCATTAACACGTATAGTATAACTAATCACACAGTCTTTGACTGCACACTTTCCATGTTTCCGTGATTTGTTAACCTTCTCCGACTTTTCATCGATCGTTATACCCCTTTTCCCTAGGCTCAAGAGAAACAAAATAAGATCATTTGCAAGGCTCTTTGAGAAAGTTCGGCATGCGTATCCAGAATCGTAACGCCACCCATCACCGTTAAGATAAGCTTTCAGAAATGCCATTTTTGTTGTCTTATCAGCGAAGAATAAGAAGCTGGGTATTGATTTGTCGTATGCATCTTTGCCTGCTTCGAGACAGACCATTAATAAGTAGGAGACAATATGAGATTTGCTTAAAACTGCGCCAACCTTTTGACGGCTAAAAGGAAAACCAAGCTGTGTTAAACAATTAAAAATATCTTTTCTTATCTCTGGGTTTTCTTGCGCGATGACAACACTGTCATTCGTAGAACAAACTGATCCCTCAGATAGATAATACCCTAAGAACTTTGCAAAATGCTTTAAAGGAAGAATAAGTTTACATCCGAAGCCTCGTATTTTATACTTTTTGCCTTCAAGATAAACCCTCCAATTATGGAGGTCATCAACTGGAATAATATCTAAATAGGGTCTAAAATCATTGAATCGGAAAACGAGCCTTTTACCTTGGGGCTCTCGATAATAAAGTTTCTTCACCATGGCCTTTTGAAGAGGTGCTGCAACCCTTTTCCTCCATTGCGTCGAGAGTCTGCCATAATTGAAGACGAGAAGCAATGGTTCAGTTTTCTCATCGGGCAAGGATCTTAAAAGATTTAGTAAATTTATCTTACCCTTATAAATTACTGGAAAATTTAACCTGCTCGGAACGATTATGTAGTCACCCGTTTTTAGTTTACCAACTTTAATAGGAGCGACCTTCAAATTTTCATCTAACTTAAACAAACTATGATTGGGAGTTACTCGTATGTAACGACCGTCCGAAGTTTTTATCTTTAGTAGTCCGCCTTCCCATCTATGCCTTGAAACCTGAATGATAGGCTTAAATGAGATTTTCCCCTCCTTATCAAAACATAGTACTTCCCAGCCATCCCCGTCTGCAACCTGTAGCTCTGAAGTAGTTGATAAAGGCAATAGGCTATCCACAAATTTTCCTATTTTCATTTGATGAAAATCATTTTCTCCTCTTCTTACTATAATAGGCTCCTCTGAATCAACGCTAGCGAAGTCCATGACTGCAACGTTGAAGTGTGTGCCTGGAACGGGTTCGACAACGATTGCGCCTTTGTACTTCTTGCCTTTGATTATTGCTTTGGTTGCTGTTTTGCCTTTTGTGGCTAGGATGTCTGCTGCGTTTGGAATAAGCATGTTTCTTCTGCGGTGTTCGCGGTGTATGAAATTCCTTATCCAGCGAGAAACTCCTTGACGGCTTACATCTTCCATTGGCATGTTGCTTATTCTAGCCAAAACCAAAATGAGATTCATAACTAAGTCGTCTTCGAAACTTGTGAGCTTGAAAGCGATTTCAGCATCCCTAAAACAGTATTTGGCAAGCTCTGTGTAAGTTAATTCGCCTATGCTTTTTTCTAGTCTAATTTTTTCCATTCCGGTTAAGGCTCTGCCGACATCGTCAAGTGTCACATCCCGATAACGGTTGTTGAAGGCGTAAATTTGGATAGAGCGGTTGAAGAAAAACTTGTACAAGTCTATATGGATGCCGTATTTTAGCAGGCAGACACGTCTACCAATCTCTATGGGGATTTCGTCCCTTCTTAAACCAAAGTTTTGTGCCCTATGAGCCAAATAACGCAAATCGAAATCGTCGCCATTGAAGGTGATGACGAAGGGATAGCTCCACAAAGCATCAAAAACAGCTCTTATAAGCTTCTC
>DAOUSM010000193.1 GCA_030627225.1 Candidatus Bathyarchaeota archaeon
CACGGGGGGGACAGAGGCTAATGCTTTGGCTTTGTGGGCTGCTAAAAAACTTTCAAAAAAGAAGCATTGCGAAGTTATTGTGCCTGCTTCCGCACATTACTCTTTTGACAAAGTTGCAGACTTACTAGACTTGAAAATTGTTAGGGTTGGGTTGAACAGTGGATTACAAGTTGACGTAGATGCTGTTAAAAAAGCAGTGAATTCAAATACTATAGCAGTTGTGGGTGTAGCTGGAACAACTGGTTTAGGCGTGGTTGACCCTATATCGGAACTTTCTGAAATAGTTGTGGAAAAAGACTTATATCTTCATGTGGATGCAGCCTTCGGAGGATTTATTCTTCCATTTCTGAAGGAATTAGGATTTAATGTTCCATATTTTGATTTTGCATTGCCGGGAGTTTGCTCAATCACCACCGACCCGCATAAAATGGGTTTGGCTCCCATTCCAGCTGGTGGAATATTGTTTCGGAATGAAAGGCTAAGAAAGGCGGTTGCTTGGAATGTTTCTTATCTGGCTGGAGGAGAAACTGAGCAAGCCACTTTTGTAGGGACACGTTCCGGCGCTTCAGTTATTGCTGTTTGGGCCTTGCTGAAGCATTTGGGAAGAGAAGGTTATAGGAGAATTGTTAGGCGTTGTATGTATCTAACACGGAAGCTTGCGGAGGAAATCCCGAAGATTAACGGTTTAGACGTAGTGACAGAACCAACCATGAACATTGTTGGGTTAAAATCTGAAGTGTTCGATATCCGACAAATAGCACGAGAATTAAGACTTAGAAAATGGGCAGTTTCCCTTTTCCCAGAACACGTACGGATAGTCGTTATGCCTCATATTCGAAAACAACACATTGAAAAGTTCCTAGAGGATTTAAAGGATGTTGTCAATAAATTGGGAGGTTGAAAATGGTTGTTTACCCATCCATCTAAAGGTATTGTGGGAACGAAAGGAAAAGAGTTGAAAGGTAAACGTATAGTTTTGTGTATAACCGGCAGCGTAGCAGCGGTTCAATGTCCAGAAATCGCCAGAACCCTTATGCGTCATGGAGCAGAAGTTTTCGCTGTAATGTCACCGATGGCGCAGAAAATAATTCACTCATATCTTATGGAATGGGCGACTGGAAACGCTGTCATAACCGAGTTAACGGGGAAAATTGAACACGTGGCTTTGGTTGGAGAACATCCTAAAAAGGCTGACTTAGTACTTGTTGCTCCGGCTACAGCGAACACGATAAGCAAAATTGCCTGTGGAATAGATGATACAACTGTGACGTCTGTTGTTTCAACAGCTTTCGGCTCAAAAATCCCAATAATTATTGTTCCAGCCATGCACGAGTCCATGTATAACCATCCAATATTAACGGAAAACATTAAGAAACTAAAGGCGTTGGGTGTTGAATTTGTCGGTCCAAGAATTGAGGAGGGAAAGGCAAAAATCGCTGAAACAAAGGAAATTGTTGATGCAGTCATTCGCAAACTTACAGTTAAACAGGATTTCTCTGGATTGATGGTGCTGGTTACCGCGGGACCCACTGTAGAGTATATAGACCCTATCCGTGTTGTTACAAACAGAAGTTCTGGAAAAATGGGCGTTGCAATTGCAGAAGAAGCCTTAAACCGTGGAGCAGAAGTAACGCTCGTCTACGGGTTGGGAAGAGCAGCTCCTCCAACGGAAGCCCGTGTGATTTCTGTTGAAACAACAGAGCAAATGCATGATGCAGTTGTTTCCGAATTAAAATCGAAGAAATATGACGTAGTAATAGCCTCAGCAGCAGCCGCTGACTGGACCATTGAAAAACCGTATTCTTATAAGGTTTCAACTCATAAGTTTCATTCACTTAGCTTGAAACTGAAGCCTACAAGAAAAATTATTGATTATGTAAAAAAGGTCAGTCCCAAAACTTTTCTCGTGGCGTTTCGTGCAGAATACAAGTTGTCTAGGAAGGATTTGATTGAAAGTGCGTATAAAAGGCTGTTGGAAGCCAATGCCGATTTGATTGTTGTTAATGACGTGGGTAAGAAAGGTGTGGGATTTGGAACCGAAACAAACGAGGTTTTCATTGCAGATAGAAAGAAAAAAGTAGTGCATGTTCCCTTAGCTCCTAAACGGGAGGTTGCGAGAAAAATTCTTGACGTTGTGAATGAAAAAATCAAACCAAAATAGTCTTATAGACTTTTGATACGTGTTAAACGTGAGAACCAATGCGGAAAAAGTTCAAAACTGTGGCTGTTGGCGGTACTTTCGACGAGTTTCATAAGGGACATAGAGTCTTGCTTATGAAAGCCTTTGAGGTGGGCGAGCAAGTTTTAATTGGTTTGTGCTCTGACGGGTTCGTCAAGAAACTGAATAAGCCGCACGCAACAGCGTCCTATGAGCAGAGGTTAGAGGAGTTAAAGGCTTTCTTACGTGAGCATGATTTTTTGAGAAGAACTAGAATTATTCCTTTAGATGATGTTTATGGAGTGACTTTGTCTAAGGGTTGTGTTGAAGCCTTGGTTGTAAGCA
>DAOUSM010000139.1 GCA_030627225.1 Candidatus Bathyarchaeota archaeon
ACACAAAACTCGTAAAACTTAATAGCTGATCACACAGACTTAAAAGCCATGCTGGCCACCACGGACATCCTAGCAGCAATCGAAGAAGAAAAAACATACAACGTAAAACAACTAGCAAAAAAACTTAAAATACCCGTAGAAAAGCTGGAAAAAATCCTAAAAGACCTAAACAAACAAAGCCTCATAGAATACAATCAAAAAACCGGAAAAATAAAACCATCATCATGGCTTACAAACCTAAACAAAGAAAACAAAAACTTAAAACCAGCAACCGGAACAATAATCCTCCCAAAAAACCAAGAAATAAAACTCCAAGACATAACCATCGCAAACTTCACAGACACGGACCTAGAACTAAACATAAGACTAGGATCAAAACTGAAAGAAATAGCCATATGCAAAATAACCTAACCACGCAAACAAAGTTTAACATCCCTCCACTTCTTCAAAAGCAACCTACCCTTCTCCGTGGTGCGATAAACAACCGAACCATCACTATTATTAACCTTACAAATCCAACCCTTATCCAAAGCCGCAAACAAATACTTTCGAAGGACTGAATAACTCAAATTCGCCCTATACATGAGATGAGTAAGCTTCACATCCTTTAAGGCTATACTTAAAACATCCATAAGAATCTCAACCTCATCCCTCCGACGACCCATACTAGATCAGCCACGTCAACCAAAAGTACATTCATATATGATAACAAAACGCTAATAAAATTTGCGAAAAACAAAAACCTTCCATACCTAATGCGCATCAATACGCAATAAAAACCTTAAAACAAAAGATGGTGGGGCTGCCCGGATTTGAACCGGGGTCCCGAGCGCCCGAGGCTCAGAGCCTAGACCAAGCTAGCCGACAGCCCCTTTAAGCATAAAAATAAAGTCGTTCCTTAACCTTTTAAACTCTATCCCGTAATACCTTTAATCTATTAGGAGACTGGAGTAGGAGTAGATTGTCTCGTTCGCGTCGATTGCGTGGAGTGAAGGTGTTGAAGGCTGTTTCTTCAACTGTAAGGTTGCGTATTCTAAGCTTGCTTTTCGATAAGGGGCCTCTTTCATATACTGAGTTGATGAGTTCGTTAAGGATGAATCCTAGCAGGGACGCCGGGAGGTTTGCTTACCATTTGAAGTTCTTGCTCAAGGCGGATTTGATTGAGGCGGACGTTGAAGCCAAGAAATATTGCTTAACGGAATTGGGCAAGATGGTGATTGATGTTGCAGAGGAAATTGAAAAGAAAGCCTTTAAGAGGAAAAGGATGCTTATCCGCACATCACGCTTCGCACTGGAAGAGTTTGACGCAAACAAAATTGCAGATTCCCTCATAAGAGAGGCAAACATGCCAGCGGAATTAGCTCAAAAAGTAGCTAAAGAAGCAGAAAAACGATTGGTTAAATCTAAAACAAAGTATTTGACCGCCCCGCTTGTAAGGGAAGTTGTAAATGCGATTCTAATCGAGAAAGGCTTAGAGGAATACCGCCACAAGCTTACGCGTTTGGGACTTCCGGTGCACGACGTCACCGCCCTAGTGGAGACAAAAAGTAAAGCTGCTCAAGGATCAAACTCCATATATGAAACTGCAGGAGAAGCCGTTCTTAAAGAGTACGTGCTTTTAAACATACTTCCCAGAGACATAGCAGATGCGCACCTGTCTGGTTCATTACACATTAACGGTTTAAGCCATTGGATTTTGAAAACAAGCGAAGTAATGCATGATTTAAGATTCTTCCTCCAAAAAGGCTTAAACATGGAGAAAACGAATGCTTTTCAGCCTTCTTATCCGCCGCCAAAAAGCTTTGAATCCGCTTTATTCACAGCCTTTAACGTTCTTTTGCATTCTGCCAGAGAAGTTAATGAAACGCAAACCATCGATTACTTTAACGTTTTTCTCGCTCCCTTCGTGAAAGGCATGGAGCTCTCAGAGGTGAAAGAGGCTCTACGCTTATTCATTCTTAACGTAAGTCAGCATGTAGACGTTTCTTTAGGTTTAGAGCTTGTAACTCCGGACTTTTTAGCGGAAAAATCGGTTGCTGGCCCCTCTGGAAAGTTTGCGGGCACTTATGGAGATTTCAGCGAGGAAAGCCAACTTTTAACGTCGCTCCTCCTTGAAATATTAGTTGAAGAAAGCACAGATAAACCGCTGTTTAATCCAAAAATCATCATAAAAATACGCCCAGAAACATTTGAGGATGAAAACGCAAAAGCGATGCTTTTAGACACACATGGTCTAGCATCAGAGAAAGGCATTCCATACTTCGCTAACCTCTTGGGAGAAGACCAAAAACACGGTGTTTTCTCAGCTTCCGGTTACAGGCTTAGGGCAGATTTGAAGGAAGATTGGGAAATTGACACTCTGCGCACTGGCAATTTAGGATATGTGACGGTTAATCTGCCGCGAATCGCATATGAGTGTGAAAAAGACAGGGCGAAATTTTTTGAAATCTTGAAGGAAAGGCTTGAGATGGCAACGCGCGCTTTAGAAATCAAGTATAGAGCACTCAAACAGCATGGTAAAGGTTTACTTCCATTTCTGATGCAAAGTTTTAACGGAGACCAGTATTTTAGGCTTGAGAATTCTTCCCGTCTAATAAACTTGGCTGGGCTGAAGGAGGCTGTGGAGGTCTTCTATGGAAAAGGTATATACGAGGATGAAAAGGCTTTGGAGTTAGCCGAGGAAATAGCACGGTACATCTCAGATTTTATGCATAAAATTGGTAAGAGACGTGGAAAACGTTTGCTCCCATCCGTGTTGCCAAACTTTGAAGCGTCAGAAAGATTGGCACAGTTAGACATTGAAAGATATGGTATCGCGAAGGTTCGATTTTCAGGAACGAGAGAAAAGCCGTTTTATTCAACTGGTAGCAGGCTACCCCTTCAAGATGGAGAAATTCCTTTGGAACCTTTAAAATTTGAGCAGAAACTGAGTAAAGTGCATGGTGGCGGAAACCTAACAATAATAGAGCTTGGAGAAGGCGAGCATAAACCAGATGAGCTTATGTCTATAACTAAGCAGCTTGTTGAAAAATATAAGATAGAATTCTTCACGTACAACCGCAATTTAACTTACTGCGTAAACTGCAAGAGAAGCTGGTTCGGCTTATTACATAAATGTCCATCATGCGGAGCAACAAGCACATTAACCATTTTCAATCGATTCGCATCGACATAAACTTTGAACAGAAACACGCATGTTATTTTACTGCGCCTAATATCAGAGCCAAGAGCGCCATTCTGACGACTATGCCGTTCCAGACTTGCTGGAAGTAACGTGCATGTGACGTATTATCAACTTCAGCGGCTATTTCATCAACCCGTGGAAGCGGATGG
>DAOUSM010000091.1 GCA_030627225.1 Candidatus Bathyarchaeota archaeon
AATCCACTTGGTCAACGACCGGCAGCAAATCTCCGGGAGCAAGCCCGAATCTTCTCTTAATAAACGCTCCTGCTAAATCACCAAGTAGAGCTCCGAGAGATAGAAATAAACCAAAGAAAATGTGATATTCAAAGAATAAGCTTTCCGCGAAACCAACGGTTATTCCAACAGCCAATCCAGAAAAGAAGCCTTGAAAAGTTTTGTTTTTCCCAAAAATTGGTTTTCCGTCAAAAAATTTTTTCCCAAAGTCTAAGGGAAGACCTCCTCCAGTGACTACTGGTATGGCGTTTGCACAGTACGCTGGGAATATAAATTTTAATGCTTCAATAATTAGTTGTACAGTTTCCATTTTCACGTCCAACTTTCAGTGAGTTAGGTGCTTATGATTCCTGTTTCTTCTATTTTCAAGTGGCAAGTTAAAGGTTGAATCTTTTTTGGGTTTTTCTCTAAAATTGCCTTAATTATCCGTGAGTTTTCTGTCGGCTTCATGGCAATAATCGTGTCTGCCCAGAATTTTAAAACCCTTGTGGCTACGGGTTCTATGGCTACGTGGTTTGCACTAAAAAAGCTATGCACTTGGCTTGTTATCAAGACCGCGATTTTTTGGGTTTTGGCGACTTGCGCTAAATTCGCCATTTGCGCGTTTAGTTCACGGTTTAATTTGAATGTTCTTTCAGGTTGCTCTGCGATTCTAACGCGATAAAGGGATGTGATTGTGTCGATAACCAAAAGCCCAAAGCTTTTGGTTAAGTAGTCTGTCAATCGGTCTATAACTAACGCTTGTTCGCTAAAATTGTTCGGTTTCATTAAAATTATTAGCTCTGCGATGTCTTTGAATCCTTTTGAGGCAATTTGGGACAGTCTCCGAGCTGAAAATGTGCCGTCACAATCCACGAATAATGTTTTGTAACCTTGCCTCGCACAGTTTATAGCGCATTGTATAGCTAGGGTTGTTTTTCCAGTTTCAGCTTCTCCATAGATTAAATTGACGCTCCCTTGTGGTATGCCTCCTTCTAGAATCTCATCAATTGCTTCGCAACCTGTTGAAATCTTATGTAGCACGGTTCTGCACATCAATGAATATAAACCACGAAACTAATAATTTGTTTTGTGTTTAAACATCTCTGAATAGGAAATTGACATGAAAGCGAAAATTGCTGTTGCAACGGTTTCAGGAAAAGCCTACTATCTAATCCTTAATGAGTTAAAAAAGAAAAAAGTACCTTTTCTAAGCTTAACCCCCCAGGACTCAATCCCCATAGAAATCAGAGTTGTCGTAACCACGGAAGAGGAGAAGCCTCTAATAAACCATGAAAAGGTTTTAACATTTAGAAATGGAATAGAGCCTGAGGCGCTTGTAAACCAAGCATTGCAAATTGTTCAAGGAAAGGAATGTTACGAAAAAATCGTTATAGGCGTAGACCCGGGTGAAGTTTTCGGATTGGCTGTGCTGGCTGATGGTAAGGTCGTTGAAACAGGGAACTGTTTTAGCGTTAAAGAAACAGCGGATAAAATAATGGCTGTTCTGGAGAATTTGAAGAGCACACCTGCAACTTCGGTTTCGGTGAAAATCGGTGATGGTGTTCCTAACTATAAACGGAAGCTTTTACAGGTTTTAGATGAGGCATTACCTTCAAACGTAGTGTTGGAAAGTGTGAGCGAAGTGGGGACAAACCGTTACATAAACAAAACTAAGCATAGAAGGGGATTAAGGGATATTGTTTCAGCCATAAAAATTGCTGGAAGAAACGGGCACACATTTCCACGGAGGAAGACAAATGAATCGAACGGTTGAAAGTGGAAAAACGCTGTTAGTTGATGGTCCAGCTTCCGTTACAGTGGTCTCAGGTAAGGTGGAAGTCTTTGGTTCCATGCTAAGAAATACACGTAAGATTGTGATACGAGAAGGAAAAAGGTTACCTTTCGCGGTTAAGGAAACAGCGACATTTGACATTTCATTTGGAGAGAACGCAAACATTGAGGAAGTTGATGGAAACACCATTCCATCATCATGGACTGAAGCATACGAAGAGTTGTTAAACATCCCAATGAGGCCTGTCACTGCAATGGTGCTGGGCACAGTTGATTCTGGAAAAACAAGCTTTTGCACATACCTAACAAACAAACTATTAAATGGAAAACAGAAAGTGGCGATTCTAGATGGAGATCTGGGGCAGTCTGATGTTGGACCACCATGCACTGTTGCTTACACTTTTGTAACTAAACCCGTAACGGACTTATTCAGTCTAGAGGCGAAAAATGCTTTCTTTATAGGCGTTACTTCACCAGGCAAAGCCGTTAACAAGGTGATAGAAGGCTTAACCTCATTAAAGAACGAAATTTTAAACAACGATCCAGACTTCCTCGTTTTAAATACTGACGGTTGGGTTGAGGGAGAAGATGCCGTTAACTATAAGTTTCGACTTGTTGAACAGCTCAATCCGGACATCGTTTTCTTCATCCAGCAAAGGGATGAGCTGGCGCCGCTTCTAAATGTTCTTGAAAAATTCAGAAAGGTGCTTGTTGACTCGCCGTCAGCCATAAGGCAGAGAAGCAGAGAGAAACGTAGAAGCTTGCGGGAGCTTGGATATGTAAAGTATCTAAGAAACGCTAAAGTGCAATCCCTTCCGATGGGCTGGTTGAAAATTGAAGAAAGCGAGCTGATTGGCTTAAGTAGAAAACGTGAAAACATCAGGCATGTAAGGAAAATTTATGAGCTTTTAGGCGTGAAACCGCTGCACTTTGCGGAGATGCGGGATAAAATTTGCATAGTCATTGGTAGAAGACTCTGGATTAGCCTGGACGCCATTAGGAAAATTGAAGAGTTCGCAAAGAAGAAGGTTGTAGTGATTCGGAAAGGTGAAGAACAAGGCTTGCTCATGGCTTTGCATGATGCTGAGAGAAATTTTCTTGGAATAGGTGTCCTACGTGAAATCGACTATAGACGGAAGGTTATGAAAGTTTACACGCCTGTTTCCAAGAACATTTCGGTAGTTGCTATAGGAAGAGTTAAACTCGACAAAAATCTGAGAGAAATTCCGGGTTTTGCTGAAGAAAATCAATGAGGCTTCACAGCGTTTAAAAGTCTCTTTTAACGGCAACAGTTTTGACTGAGTCGGTTATTTTATCCCCTATTTGCCTTGATGGACAAAATGTATTCACTGGGCATTGTTTACATAGGGGTTTTCTAGCCTTACAGTATTTTCTACCGAGCAAAATCAACAAAACGTGAAGAGCCAGATAGTCTTTTGGACTATAAAGTGTTTGGAGGGATTCACGAACAGCCTCATAGTCTCCGTTCGGTGCTAGGCCCAATCGTTTTGATACACGGTTGACATGGGTGTCGACAGGGATTGTGGGTTTTTCCGCGCAGAAGAGCAAAACGACATCGGCTGTTTTAGGTCCGACTCCTGGAAGTTGTAGAAGTGTTTTCCTTGCTTCTTCGAAGGGCATCGACAAGATTGGCTTTAAGTCGCCGTGGAATTTTTCAAGGATGAGTTTTGAAACTTGCTTTATTGTTTTGGCTTTGTTTCTATATAAGCCAGCCACCTTCAAGCATTCTTCAATTTTGCTTTTCTCAGCGTTCGCTAAGGCTTCGGGAGTTACTTCAAATTGCTTCGAAAGATTTTCGAAGGCTTTGGCTGTGTTTCTGTCAGCAGTGTTTTGCGAAATTATTGTCACGATTAATGTTTTGAAGGGCTCTCTGTTCGAGGTTATCCATTTTGGCAGCGTGAAACTATTTCGGAGTATTCGCAGAATTTCCTTCGCTTGATTCTTGGTCATTTAGTGCATCGCCTTTGAAAACAATAAATAGTGAGTACATGAAGCTATAAATATGCGTGAGGTTTCATCATGGAACGTGCCAAAGTTGTTAAAGATGAGATAATTGAGCAGAATGTCCATTTTCTGGCTGTGTACTTAGAAACGAAAAATTCATGTTTGGTTCTCCTAAGCGAAAATGAAGACAAGCTTGGAACGCTGGCAATTGCTGTGCCGAAACCACAGGATTTACTCGGACCACCATCCTCATCTGTTCTTTTAGGCGATAGAAACATGATTTCAGCCCGCATGTTCGCAGAATACTTAGCCTCTAAAAAGAAAAAGATAGCATTAGTTTCCGTGTACCTGGAAACAATCGGTGAAATGCAAGCTCAATCAATTTTTATGAAGTTAATTGAAAAGGTTGTCCGTGCGGAGCCTGAGAAAGAGGGAGCAACAGCATGGGTCTGAGAAGCTTTCTCAAACAGATGGAAGCGAAGGGGGAAGTTTTACACGTAAAAGATGAAGTGTCCACAAATTTCGAGATTCCGTTTATCATGAAAAAATTCGACAATGAAGGCCCGATTCTCTTTTTTGAAAAAGTAAAAAATTATGAAACGAAGGTTG
>DAOUSM010000125.1 GCA_030627225.1 Candidatus Bathyarchaeota archaeon
GGTGAAACTGTTAATAGGCAACCAGGAATCCCGAAGATGGAACCAGGCCACAAAGATTCTCAGCAATGCAGAGCACTTATGGAGAAGACTTGCAAACCGTCGAGAAATGCAAGAAGTGGTGGAATCCACACTTATAAAGAATGGAGAAATCTGTGGCACATCGATTCTGGCGGAGAACCTTTTAAAAATGGAGCTGGGCGGAAAGAGAAGAAAGTATAGTAACGAGAAAGAATGCGTATTGAATGTCGTCAACAACGCCTTAAGGAAGGCCAGAGGACTGGCTCGAAGCAAAGGACCACTAATATTTGTCAAAGTAGACCGCCAATACTATAACTCGCTACGTTAGTTTTGGTTATAAGTTAACTTAATGATTTCAGGCAGTTTTATAATTGAAGGAACAGGGTTGTTATGAATCTAAATCTTTAAATTTTGAGTTTTAATTTGGGGTATTGTTGTGAACGAATATGGGTCTAAAAGTTCTCCTCCTTAATTTTCCAAAGGAGGAAGTTTTTAAGGTTCCCAGTAATGTTACGATAAAGCAAGCGACAATTGAAGAAAATCCAACACTTCACGATTTTCATGCCATTATAATGGATACAGATGAAGTTCTTAACGACAGATGGTGGCAGACATCGCATAATGAGTATATCGGAACAAGATATGGTTCAATAAATGCCATACTGAAATTTAGGGATAAAGTGGGAGAGCAGATTAAAACGGGAGGGGTAACGTTCTGTTTCAGTGGTGCGAAGTATGACAGAAAAGTTGTAGTCATTATACATTCTTATATAATTGATAATTACTTCCTCTGTCCAATTGATTTAGGAGTTGTAAGTGAACATGGTGATACATTCCATCCTAAATTTGAAGAGCTAAGATATTTCACTCCATTGCTACGACAAATACCACTAAAAGAAGTCGAATGGTCGTGTTACTTTTCTAAAGTTCCGAAAAATGCAAGGGTGCTTGGGGTTAATAGGGCTGGATATAGTGTTTTTATGGAAGTTCCCTTAGGAGCTGGAAAGCTCGTGATGTTGCCACAATTTAAAGATAGAGCTAGAGTAGCAACTATAATAGTGAATGAGATAATTCCTCAAATGATTCACGAAGAAGAATTCACTTTTGTTCCCCAATGGTTATCAGATTTTTCCTCCCCATTTGAAAAGCAAATCAAAGACACTCTCAAGGGAATTGAGAAGGCAAAAAGGCTGTTATTTACTAAGGACAAGGTGCTTAAGAAGGCTGTAGCTTTTGCACTGGAAAAACTCGGCTTTAAAGTGGATATATTGCCAGATGGTACATTACCAGATTTGCGAATAACAGATGAAGAAAGAAGGGGAATTGTAGAGGTAAAAGGTCATGAAAATAGACAAGTCACACGAAGTGAGGTTCTCCAACTACTTGGCTATTTATCCGAAATGGATACTGAAGAAAAGGGTATAGTAGTCTCTAACCATGAGTTCAGTAAGGAACCTAGTAAGAGAAGTGAAAAGGCATTTACGGATGGAGCAATTCAGTTAGGGGAAAGGAACGATATATAAAGCAGTAATGAAAGCACTGGAGAAAAAACCGAGTAAGACAGCAATGAAGGAGATTAGGGATAAAATCATAACTGGTTCAGGACTGGTTCGATTGTTTTAAGGCATCTTTTCTCTATATTAATTTTTTATGCTTCCATTTGAGCAGGGTTTCTATTCGTTTTTCTCTGTGTGAACGCCAATATTATAAGTCATTACATTAGTTCGTTAAGTTTAATTCTTCTTAGTTTAGTTCTCTTAATTATTTATAATCCATAACGCTAATATTTTATTTCAAAAAGCTAGAAACAAATACAACATTGCAAAGAATAGTGCAGAAGTTTAACTACCTCAAAAACGTTCATGAGGAGGAGAAAAAATGACTGAAAAAATACCTAAAAAGAAACGGGAAGAAATTTACTCATGGAAATATGATATAACAACTGAACCTACCGACAAAGCAACACAAATGCTAAAACTATCTCACATATGGAAACTTTGGCTAGATTACGCATATTTCGTTTACAATTACGCTCCGAAAAAAAGAGAACGCTACTGGGCTTACATGGCTTTTATAAGCAAATTCTATGAGGTATACAACATGTGTAAAAAAGAGAAAAGACTGATGACATTCAAAAATTTTGAAATGTCACCATCCGAACTATTAGAAAGTCACCGCAGGTAAAATAAGAACGGCAGACTCCATACATCACATGACACTTTAACCCATCTTTTGCAACGTAAACAATAGAATATCAGATTCTTATAGTTTGGTTCTCGACCTAATTTAACATCTAAAAGACTGGGATTAGGTCGACGGAATGACGGCTTAAGAGACGGAGTGTTGCAATGTGGACAGATTAACTTAAACTCACCACTTTGAAGAACCATCTTTACTTTCTCAACTTGATTATTAGGAATTCTAATGCCACTGGAACAGCGACCATACGTCTGACCCTTCTTTAATACTCTGTTTCCCATATCTATCCAAAATGACTTTGTTTTTCATAAATTTACATTTTATGAATTTACAATGCTGACTTAAATACAAACTTCATAAGAAAGTTTTTAAAAGGTGGGGTGAGTTCAGCTAGCTTTAAGGTTAATTTTGTAGCCTTAACAGTCTGAAATAACCTTAACAAACAACGGGCATAACCTTAACAGAAAACTCAAATAACCTTAACAAGCCTAACCTTAACAAAAACCAGCCCTAACCCCTACCCCCTCCCCACCCCTACATAGAAGATAAAGGTTATTATCAATTATCACGATAAAGCATCAAATCTTAGCGGATTCTTTCTCTACGAACATTCTTAGTTCGCCATGAATATTTCCTAATGGTGGTTGTTTCTCCATAGCCACATGCCGCACATCGCTTCTTTGAAACATGGTATGCTCTTCTTCCACACCGTCTACAGCGTATGTGAAGCGTTTTCCTAGCACGTTTGCCAAAGGATGGTGTTCCCTTTCCCAAATGTTGTCACCTTGGTGGAGGTGAGATTAGGACAACATTGTCTCCGCGAACTATTATTAACCCCAGCTTCTTCACGTTCTCAGTATTTGTAGTGTCTTCTGTTTCCTCCAAAACCAAGTTTAGATGCTGATCGAACCCCTTTAATCTTCCACGCAAACTTTTTCCACCCTTCAATCTCACAAGCACTATTTTTCCAAGGTTCTGCTCAAGAATTTCAGTTGTCATCTCACTCATTTTGCACCCTCGAACTATACTTTATGCCTTTTATACTTAAACCCTAGCTTCTGCATTTAAACCTTAACCTTTAATAGTTGAATCTTTTGGGCCGTCTGAATACGTGAACGCCATTTATCTCGTCGAATTTTTGAAAACCTGCTGTTGCAAGTTGCTTGATTTCTTCCACGGTAGTGGCTGTGGCTACGTCAAATTCATCATCTTTGAAGTTAAGCATATGTATGTATTTCATGCTGTTGAGAACGCTTTTATGTCTGAGCAATTTCTGAACCGTCAAGACGTTTCCATTAGTGTAATGTGCAATCATGGATCCGCCCCAATGCCTAAAGGTTTTGAAGGATATCTGGAGGAGTCTTGGA
>DAOUSM010000057.1 GCA_030627225.1 Candidatus Bathyarchaeota archaeon
GTATATATATACGATATATACACACGCCAAAGCGAACAAGCGTGGGGGAAAATAGCCGACAGGCAAAGAGCTAGAGTATTATAACAGCTAGCCATACTGAAAAAGCGGGAGTATTTAATTTATTTCACCTACAATTCACAATTGCAATAAAAGAACGGCAAGCCAGACACCACCACGAACTAAAGAAATCAGCCAATCATTTACAGACTTATCTCGAGTAGCAACCACCAGACGGAGAAAAGAAAAAGACAAGTAAATGCAAGCGAATCAAGCCTAGTACCGAGCAATTCTGAAAAGTAGCCACCACCTTATCGAAAACATCTAACATCTAAAACATTATGGACGAGTATATATGCGAATGCGGACAATGCGACCAGTGCAACTACGGACCAAGCCAAATAACAATTGGTACCTGCGACTTTTGCAATAAAGAAAACGTCAAAATAACAATCATAGGACCAAATGGCGGAGTAATGGGACAATGCGAGAAGTGCGAATAACCCCTATTTCAAAAAAAAAATTTTCGCCCTGCGGGGCGAACACGTAACAAATCATTATCTAACATCTATAACAAAATATAACATCATGATAACCACTAACAACATCCTCCGTAACGGACACGTTATCGGACGTATCACAACCTTCATTGACCCTATCAGTGACCTCCCGCAAGGTCGGCAGTTACACATCCCCGCTTTTAATCTTAAGGCTCAAGTATTCCCGAAGACCGACGAAAACAAACAGCCGTTACCAACATACCGTGTCTCACTACCTGAAAACTACGTAGACAAGACCACCAACGCCCAGAAGACCTTCTGGCATGACATTGGTACTATCGACGAAGATAACAAACTTCACTTACCAGCTTTCGACTTAACCGCAGATATTAAATAATATGACTATCACAAACAACGGCAACGTATTCTACGCTACATGGCGTGACCGAGTAACCCACGAGCTACGCTTCGCAATGGAAACCACCAGAGCCAGAGCTATCTCAGTAGCAATCTTCCAGATTGTGAAGTAAAGACGCAAGCTACTGCGTAGCTTGCTCTAACCACATCGGTGGAGCGCTGCCCCCTACGGGGGTAGTTCTCGGCCCTTTCGCCACAGCGAAACCCCCGAACCCCAACCCCGCGCTCGAGCTAAAGCCCGAGCGCGAAGTAGAACAAGGACTGCGGAAAAAGCAACTAATAAAATAATTATGCAAATAACCACCTGTCGCTACGCTACCGATGGCCTCATGAGTTACTACAGAAACAACGAAGGGTCAGTAATCTGCAACGCCACCAAGGACAACATAAGAATAACCCAATGTTACCAAGGCTACCCCCTCCGGGAATTATTATCCAAATTTAAAAACCTCATAAGATATGGTTCTTAAAAAAGAAATCGTCTACACCGTAGACTACGAAACAAAGGAACAAATCAAGGAAGCTAAAGAACTGAGAGACACCCTCTTCCAAGAAGGACACGAAACAGTAGACATCTACCCAAACGGATTATCAGAAGCGCTAGTAGTAGTATTATGCGAAATAAAATAATAAAAGCCATCAAAGACCACAAGGAATCACTCGAGGAGCTAACACAATACCGCGACATGGAAGTTGGTATCCAAGAAAAAGATGCCACCATAGCAGACATCATAATGAGCTGTGACTGGGAAGGCGACGACTTTGACATGGGCTTCGAACAAGGCTATATCAGAGGAATGGAAGTAATCCTAAACTTATGCCCTTCGGAATCCACATAACCTACATCGACCCCGACAAAACCGTCCGGGTACGAGGAGTACAAAAAGACAAAACCATCACTTATCAACTAGAAAGAAAAATCAAACACCGAACCTGGAAGCCAGAAGCTAAAATAATTAAAATAATCAATGACTAAAACAATCCTAAGAATCCTAAGCGCCCTGCAACAAACAAAATGGGCCAAGAAGCACTCCCCCTCTGTCTTCCTACACAACGTAAAAAAAGAAGACATCCCAGACGACTGGATAAAAGTAGAAGCAGGAGTTTATAAAAACACAACCGATTTATTCGACATAACCGCCTTCACAATATAATTATGACACCTAACACACAAACTAACATCAAAGACCACCCAGTAATGCAACAGATCCTCAAGGACTCCTTTGGTGGAGTAATGTACAACGTAGCCAACCGAGACAAGTACGACACCAAGAACCTACTAGAAGTATGGGACAAAATGACCCCGCAACAACAAGATGCCGAAAACGGCTGCATAACCGGAGCCATCAAATTTATTCTAGAGGATTAATATAATGAGAACATTACAAATAATTAAAAGACTCATATCCTGGCCTTTCCGAATAGTAACTCTCCCAATCTCCGTACTCTTCATGGTTGTGATCGTAGACCTGGATGACGAATGGGACGTAGCGTATCTTAAAAAAACAATTAAAAAACTAATAAAACCAATCTAATATGGGACAATACTACAAAGGAAACAAGATCGGCACCTGCGAGACCATGTACTACATGCGCCTTGACGAGGCCGTTAAGCTCGCTCTACTGAACGCTAGGGACGATGACAACCAAAGCTTCGCCTCACTGCTCACAGACAACGTAACGATGTTCCGCTTCCCCTTCCCGGACGAGGACATCCTAGCAAAACAAAACAACCTAGCCTCAAGAAAAGAATTCAACCCCAGCTTCAAACTGTTCCTACCACCAAACTTCGAAGTGATCCACGGGAACATCACAACCTCTCATGGTCAGCCAAACGTGAACTACTTCATCCCCTGCCCATACGACAAGGAATGTACCATCAAGCACTCACCCCTACCACAACAGACCATCTCAATCATGTACCAAGCCATGCGCTACCCACTGGCAGAAAGCGTAGACGGCACCATCTACGAGAATAGGAACACCAACATGGTAAAAGCCACCCTATACGAATGCTCGACCTGCGGACAGCTCCAGCGCACTAGCCAGGAAGAAATGGCAGAAGTGGTGGAATACAACAAAACCTACTTCACTGAAATACATACCCCACGAGACATGCCAATGTGGAAGGACCCAGACTTCATAGCAAAGAACAAAAAAGAACTAGATTACAAACTAGAAATCCTAAGACGTATATGAAACACCTCCAACACTACATAGACAAAGCACGAACCAGAGCCATCCAGAGAGCCAAAGCCTTCTACAGCTACACCGATGAACATTTCAACAAGACCAAGGAACCTAACGTCCAGTACAGCAACCTACCAGACAACTTGGTATGCCCCGAAGACACCGCCCCAAGACTTGAAGCTAACCTTGCTGAAATAACCATTAATGCAATAGGGCAAGACATCGAAGAGAACGGAATGGAAGCAATCGTAAGACGAGAACTAAAGAAAGGACGAGAAATAGCCCTTATTAACTTAGAACTTTACCCAATAACCAGAGAAGAAATATGAAAGACTTAATCCCATACCTAATAATCTCACTAGCATTAGTAATAGCTCTAATCTACGTAGACACCGAAGTAGTAAGCGAACCTAAAACCATAACAGTAACTGAAACAGTAACCGAAGACTGTCCCTTCACCTGCCTAGTAGAAAAGCGTACCGAAGAGATCTACAACGACTCCAAAGCCGAGTTTATGGAAACCTCCAGGATCCGAGCCTTAACTGAACTAAACACCGAAGCCCAAGAAATGGTTTATCAAAGCCCTTATGTAACACTAACTAACGATGACAATAACTAAAACTTGCCGAGACTGCAAATTAGAAAAACCCATCACCGAATTCTCGCCAAGACAGAACTACAACAAATCAGGAGTAAAATACATGAACTCATTTTGTAAGCACTGCCTAACAATCAGAGCAAGAAACTGGCAAAAGAAAAACCCAGTAAAATACAAAACCTATCAAGACGAATACAAAGAAGAACGCCAAGCCCACAACGACGAAACATATATCCACCCGGCCGAAGGCCCTAATAATTAAACTATGAGTCACTTAAAAACAGAAGTCAGAAGCGACTTCGAAGATCAAATCAACGTAACCTTCAAGATCGGAGCAAACATAATCGGAGACATCGAACTTATCTGGTTAGACGCTGAAGAAGATGACCATACAAGACGAGAATACCTACTACAATACCGAAGAGATGACGAAACAGACCCATTTATCATAACTCGAGGAAATTTATAAACCTATGGCTTACTACAACGACGAAACGCATCAGCACCCTTCAGAGGGGCCTAATAACTAACTAAAACCCTATGTACTTCAGACTACTAAGCGAAGAAAGCGACATCGCC
Organism: Candidatus Bathyarchaeota archaeon; assembly: GCA_030627225.1. Lineage (GTDB taxonomy): Archaea > Thermoproteota > Bathyarchaeia > Bathyarchaeales > Bathycorpusculaceae > DAOUSM01. The sequence continues at coordinate 4,282 of DAOUSM010000057.1, forward strand.
AAAGACATCGTAGCGAACAACGCAAGTGACGCAATAGTTATCGGTAACGAGCTATACCCAAACATCCCCTTAACCATAACCGAAATCACCCATGAAAACTTTCATAATAATTAACGGTAAAGACGTGACTACGATCAAGAAAGAAGACCTCCACCAAGCAGTAACCTACGCCGAAAACTACATGGACCACAGCCAAGAAGTAATCGTAAGGGAGATTATCAGTATAAATGAAGAAGCTGTATGAACTCAACTGACTTCCACACAGTCCTAGACTGGCTACAAGAACAAGACTTAACCATCACCGCCGAAGAACTCATCGAAAAGCTTATCAGCGAAAACACCCCTAATTAAATTATGGAAAAAATAACCGTAACCCACGAAGTCTACGACTTCGAAGAACTAACCAAGGAAGTCCAAGCTAAAGTAATACAAAAGGAACAAGAAAGCGAATACCGCCTAGACTACCCCTGGTACGAACACATAATAGAAGACTTCCAAGAAAAACTAGAAAAACAAGGCTGGGAGCTAGAGATCAAGGATATCTTCTTCTCCCTATCCTACTGCCAAGGCGACGGAGCCTCCTTCGACGCCAAGCTAGACGTCCTGAAGTACATGAAGGTAAACAAGCTAATGACAAAGTTCCCCACAGTAACCAAATGGGCCAAGAAGGACCAGATCCTAGGATCAACCCACACCACCAGCATGTCCAGCCACTACTGCCACGAGAACACCCGCTACTTCGAAATCGAACACGACATGTACTACGACACCCTAACCGAGAAGGAGCAGAAGAAGCTAGACTGGGAAACCGAAGACCTAGAAAAAATAATCGAAGAAGACCGAGATCGAGACTGTAGAGAGCTCCACAAGCTCCTCCAGGAGGATTACGAGTACCTAAGCAGTGATGAGGTAATCAAGGAAGGATTAATAGCTGACGAGTACAAATACCTAATAACCGGAGAGCGTTATGACTAAAGAACTGAATATAGTCACCTGCGGTAACTGCGGACGAACCTTTGGACATGAACTAAAAGTAGAAGAACTAACCTGCCCTTACTGTAAAATGACCGACGACGTATCAAGCTTCCCTGATTTATTCTATCCACCAAAATTTAACGACTCAATTATAACCCTACCAAAATATGTTTGATTTTAAGATAGATAGTATAGAGGAAATAGAAAAAGCAACCTCATTAAGCACAACAGAATACACTCCGCAAGAGCTAAACATCATAGCGATGATCACATCCAATTTAAGAAACACCACAAGGGAAAGAATTATCGAAATATTACAAGTATGTAAAGTACATCTAAAAGTTTATGACTAAATACATAAAAGAAGTTGCTATGGATATGGGGCAAATCTCAGCAGATGTCTCAAGAGAAAACAGAACCTGTATAGACATAAAGTTCTTCAACAGATTCCCATTCGAATCAGATGAACATATATTTAAGAGAGCCCATAAGTGGGCAGACAAATTAATAGAAACTTGTAAAAAATACGAACATGACTAAATTTGAACGCTACGTAGAAGCACAATTCCACCAAGACCACCCAGGACTCGCCCACGACGACATCCCCGACGCTTACGACGCCTACCTATCGGGACAAAGCCCTCAAGAGTGGTTCACCCATGCCAACACCTTCATTGGTAAGAGACAAGACTTCGACTGCTGGGGAGAAAGCGAATTAATAGAAGAGCTTAACCGGATCAAGTAATCATGAACATATACAAAATAACACAAACAGAAAACAACGGCTATGACACCTACGACTCAGCTATCGTAGTTGCTAAATCAGGAGAAGAAGCCAAAAAAATGCACCCTAATGGTAAAGATAAGCTACCTAAAGAAGAATCAGACTACAACTATAGTAGCTGGGTAAACGACCCTAAAGACGTAACCGCTGTAAAAGTAGGAGAAACCACCTACTACAAAAAACCTAAAGTTCTACTAGCCTCATTTAACGCTGGATAACTTATCCCCAGTTATCCTTTTTGCTCTATGGACAGCCTAACTGTATACGGTATTATAAAGGAGTAACAGTTTAAGCAATAACAATTATGAAGCTACCAATACTAACCCA
>DAOUSM010000140.1 GCA_030627225.1 Candidatus Bathyarchaeota archaeon
CAACAGCACCAAAATCGATTATACTCCATAGATGTACGATTTCTTCGTTTGCGCTTGTAATATTAGGACCATTGTCGCTAATTATGCGCTGCGGAGTACCTCTTGCTGAGACGAACCTTGATAAGGCCATCAGAAAGCTTGCCGTATTCATATGATCTAATTTTTCGATATGAACAGCTCCATACATGCAGCAGCGAAAGATAAGCATATTTCGCTTTTCTTTTCTACCTCGAGGAAAGTTTTGGGTTAACCAATAACCTGCACAATCGAGGGCTGTAGAACCGAAAGCAGCCAGGCGTGGCTGAACGTCTGACGGAATTCTATAGTCAGGTAGAGGAGCCATTTGCTGATGCATTGGCTTTGGTGTAAGTAATCGACACTTTACACAAGCACGAAGAGTAGACTTTATTTGTCTAATTGAACTGACAATCCATTTGGATTTTCTGAGCTCACATAGCACACAATTTACACCGCCAACGTGCTTTAAAACGGACTGGTGAGTGTGTAGAATTATAGACTTCGTCAATTCGGAGTCTGGAGGCAAAACTAGAGGTTCCTTGAATTCCTCGCTCATATGCGTAGCTGCTTTCAAACGGCCGCAAAGACGTAGAACCTTGAATCTCAAGTCTTCTTTACTAAATGAGATCCCTGTATGAGGCTTATAGATAGCACCGAGCTTCCAAAGCTTGCTTGAGGACGGTACTTGATTTTCCTTAACAATTAAGGCTATAGTCTTCGGAAAGTAAATGTGCTGATCATGGCAAATCAGACGTACTTCGGCTTCCAGAAGATCTTGACGCGTAGCATTATAGCGTTTAGCTGCTAGAGGCGCATTCTTTTTACTTAGTCTAATTAAGGTCTTAGGTATCTTGCCTTGTAAACGGGATCTTGCTCTCATTAGACATTTCCTGGCGAAGCAGAAAATGAAAGCAAATATTTTGAGTTGGGTGCCGTAAGACGGATAGTACTTAGGCAAGAGAAAGTCTTTAATGATCTCTCCTTCTGGCCCAACTTCAGAGTCTCTATAGCCATCGTATAGCTTCTCGCGAATACCTAAAGTATGCAAGGTAAACATTTTGAATTCTTTCTTAATTTCAGAAATGACGTCAGGATCGGAGTCAGCCTTGACCTTTTTCAAGGTGTCCGGAGGGAACTTTGGCCACTGATCCTCAGGCAAGCGTAGAAAGGCTGGGCCAATCTTCCACTTAGGATCTTCTAAGACGTCATCGATCGTTCGCGTACGCGTCGGTAGATCGGCTGGATTTTGATCACCAGGCACCCAACGCAGGCGAGAAAAAGGTATCAATTTCTTGATCTTTACACAGTAATTGTGGACCAGGGTTTGGAGAGTTCTTTCATCCATATTTAACCACTGTATACATGTCTTGCTGTCCGTCCAAATATAGGTGTCCTCGACGGTGAATTCTAATGGTTCAAACATAAAGACAGCGATTTCGCAGCCTAAATGAATTCCCATTAATTCAACTCTCGGAATTGTACGAATCGGCTTAGCCGGATTAATGCGGAATTTGCACATCGCAAAATTCGTAGAGACAGAACCGTCTAGGTATTCAACCCTGACGTATGCGACAGCCGCAAAGGCGTCTTTAGAAGCGTCTGTAAAGACATGTAGAGTAACTGATTTGTGCTTTCTGGATAGTCCTGGGCGAAGCACACGATCAAACCAAAATTCGTTTAGACGGCTAATCTCTTTTAACCAAGATTGCCACCGAATTAGGTCTTCTGGCTTAAGAGGATCGTCCCAACCGTAGTCTTGAGACCATAGGTATTGTAGGAATAATCTTGCTTCTACTAAGAACGGCGAAGCGTAGCCTAGAGGATCGTAGATCTTATGAGCCTGAGATAGACACTTTAGCTTTGTCCAGCTGGTCTCTTGCTGAGGCGTGTAAGATTTGTAGGTAAAGACATCATCACTCATGCGCCAATACTGGCCTAAACTTCGCATGGTGGGCTGGTCCAAATTCTCACCAACTTGATGGTCTTCTGGAGCATAATATTTCATGAATTCTAGCATCGAACTAGAGAACGAAACATTCGGTAGACGGTCTACTAATTCTTTCGAATTCGAAGCAAACTTCGCCATAGGAAGACCGATACTTTCGTTTATAGCAATAATGCCTTTGATGATCTCCACAGCTTCGTCAACTGTTTCTGTAGAGTCTAAGACATCATCAACGATAGAACTTGTCTTCATCGTTTTAGCAGCCTTCGGATACTTGTCCGATTGGTCTGTAGCATTCTTGTGTGTGGTCCACATCGCACACGTTGGCGAACCGAGGTTGCCGAATAGGTGACCGGTAAATTCGAATATTCTGATAACAGAATGATCCTCTTTCTTTACCCATAAGAATCTATGGTATTTAGTATCTTTCGTGGGAAGAAGGATCTTCAAAAACATTTTAGAAATGTCGCCGGTGAAAGCAATGGGACGATTTCTGAATTTTAGCTGCACCTGTACAAGGTCATTAGCTATATTCGGACCAGCTATAAAGCAGTGATCATTTATAGACTTGCCGTTCAGGCATTTAGCTTTCCCATCCATCACAGGTCTGACAGGTGTCGTTTCGCTGTTAGGTTGGTGTACAGGGAAATGAGGCCAATAAAGACCTTCCGCTGTATAAGGATCATCAACGAAGACTTCTTGAGCTATACCTTGTTCAATGTAAGTCTCGAAGATCTTGTTGATCGTGTCAAAATTAATATCTGACATCTTCTTTAGAATGCTTTCTAATCGGGCTTTACAGTAGCCGTAATTGTTCACAAACCCTGAAGGTTGCCCTTGCTTCCAAAGGGGTGAAACTGTAGCTCTTCCATTCTCCACCTTATAGGTTTCGGAGAGGAGTTTTAATGCATCATTCTCATCGACTGATAAAGAATTCTTCTCAGGCTTGAAAGAATCATGAATCCAATGCTTGGTCATTAATTCTTCTATAGCTTCTAAGGTCTGCTTAGGAGTCTTCTCCTTGATAGAAGAAACTCTCAAAGTCTTCTTAACCTCGCCCGACGGATATTTGAGTATCTCGGACGCCGCTGGCGAAATAAATTCTTTGGTGGTGACTAAAGTTGGCGTAATTATAGTCGCTAGATTGACTATAGAACCATCCTCATTCTTTTCTTTAACAAATCCTGCACAAGACCAACCGAGGGCTGTGCGAATGATTAGAGGATCCTCCTGAGAAGGATGCTTTGTTTCTAGTGTACGATGGGCAGTTGGCTGATCTACACCGATTAGCATATCAATCCTACCGTCCGAAAACGGGGTGTAGACTGGTCCACATTTGG
>DAOUSM010000055.1 GCA_030627225.1 Candidatus Bathyarchaeota archaeon
GCCAAGGGTCCAGGATTGGTTTTCATTATACCGGGAATCGACAGACCACGCATTGTGGATTTAAGAACCATTACCTACGATGCACGCATGATAAAAATAATTACAAGAGATAACATAAGATGCGATGTAGACTCGTTCGTATACTACCGAGTGGTCGATCCTATGAAGGCTGTCTGCGAGGTAGAGAACTACGTTCACGCCACTCAAATGTTAGCGAAGACAGTATTGCGGGATGTTCTGGGTCACGCGGAGCTCGATGATTTGTTGACAAAAACGACAGAGTTCACAAAGCAGATTCAAGAGGAAATAGATGAAATGACTGACCCTTGGGGAATAAAAGTAAGTGCGGTGGCTATCAGTGACGTCCTACTTCCCGCGGAAATGCAGAGGGCAATTGCAAAGCAAGCAGAGGCTGAAAGGGAGAAAAGAGCCAGGATCATCGTGGCTGAGGGAGAATACATCGCAGCGGAGAAAATGGCGCAAGCTGCAGAAGTCTACGGGAAAAGCCCGATCACGTTAAAGCTGCGAGAGCTTCAAACACTGACAGACATCGCACGAGAAAAGAACTTGGTGGTGGTTACTTCAACCACTGACCTACGCGAATTAGGGAACATTGTTGCCCTAACTCGCGCAGCTGCAGAGAAAGGGGAACAGGTTAAGAAGAAATGAGTCTACGTGTCACGCGCATATTCGTTACGATTCTCCTTTTTTCTATGTGGTTAGGCGTTTACACCTCTTTCGGATCTAGCAGCGATTCTGTGATTGTTATAAAATTGGATGGAGTGATTAACGTTGCGACCTTAGAACTTGTTAGAGAGGGAATGGATGAAGCCTACAAAATCGATGCTAAAGCCGTGGTGCTTCTTTTAAACACTCCTGGAGGCGTACTAGATGCAACATTTAATATTATAGAAATTATTGAACAGTCATCTATCCCAGTGATTTCATTTGTGCATCCGAAAGGAGCAACAGCATGGTCTGCAGGCACTTTCATAGTCCTTTCATCACATGTAGCCGCGATGGCACCTCACTCTGTAATCGGGTCTTGTCAACCCCGAGCTTACCCGACTGGGGAATTGATCGAGGACCAGAAGCTGATCAATTCATTAACAGGTCTTTTGGTGGAAAAAGCCAAATGGCACGGTAGAAATGAAACGATTGCCGCCAAGTTCGTGACGGAAAACCTTAACATAGGGGCAGAGGATGCGAAAAACTACGGGGTGATAGAAATAGTGGCGGACACACTAGAAGGACTGTTAGATGTTGTCGACGGCATGAGCGTGGAAATTGCGGAAAAAGGGCAAATGACTATTCAAACGAGAAATGCGGCAGTACGCTATTTGGGGGCAAGCATACGTGTGCGGGTTCTACGCATCATTTCAGATCCTATGATCGCGTATCTCTTGTTCACTCTTGGGGTTTATGGCGTTATTTTTGGTTTCTTCACTGCTGGATATGAAGGAGAAATCATAGGATGCATCCTTTTAATCTTGGGTTTAATTGGACTAGGGTTCTACATCGATTTATTGACTCTTATACTCATTACCTTAGGCGGAGTTTTGATATTCGTAGAGATGCGAGAACCAGGACTCCAGTTTTTTGGTCCAGCTGGAATAATTTGTCTATCAGTAGGAACGTTGTTCTTGCTTCGATTTGATCCCGCACGATGGTTGATTTCTCCAGAATGGTATCAGCCCTTTATGCTCATAGTGATAGCTCTCGTAGCAATCTTGACTGTTCTCTCTGCCTTGGTTCTTTATAAGATAGTTAAAGCAAAGAAAAAGCAGCCTGCCACGCTTGAATTTATTGGCGGAATTGGTCGAACGATAGATGAGATCGGCCCAGAGAAAATAGGGTTTATCCGCTTTCATGGCGAGTATTGGAAGGCATGTTCAGACACTATCATAAAGCCTAATCAGAAGGTAAAGATTTTGGCAAAGGAAGGGCTAACACTCATTGTGGAGCCCATTGAAGAGGATGTTGTAGCCAGCGAGCCTAAGAAAAACAACCCATCTGAAAGATAGTTTAGTTTACATATGCGATATCATATGTTTACTTCTTCCCTACGGGCAGTATGCATGTTTTGGTTCATTGATTTTTAGGTAAGAGTACGGTTTCAGATTTGTAGCTAGACTCCATTTTTGGAATCACAAGGAATAGTAAAAATATCCCGACCGAAATTAAAGGTGTTAGGAATAAACCCAGAAACTTTGACAAATAACCACCTTTCAACGGAACTTAACTCGTTTCTCCTATTCAACCAAAAGACCGATTGCAATATTAGTTTCAAGCTCTATCTTAATGGCTGGATGAACTGAGAAAGTTGCCAGAAGCAAAATTAAAGGGAAAGTTAGAGTGATGTCTAAGTATGAAGTTGAGCTTATCTCCATAGAAGATAGGGACAAGTTGATGGAGAGATATGAAAATCGTTTCCTTTACGAGGAAAGGGCCGACATTTACGGATGTTGCATCAAGCTTCTGACGGATCTCAAATACGTGAAGGAACGTTGGGAGGAAAACTTTTATCCCATGTCTGCCCACGTTCGATCCCACGGAAGACTTGTCGTCACCGAAGAAAAAGGTGAAAAGCTGAAGGTTATGTACGATCAACTTTCAAAAACAGCGCTTTTAGTAAACGTTGACTATTATGGCTGGATAAAATCCATCGCGTTGAGCGTCGCCAGCGACATATTGGAAGATAATCATGCTATTAATTCTGTTCACGGAGCATGTGTAGATATTGAAGGTCGAGGCATATGTCTGATTGCGCCTCCGGGTACTGGTAAAACAACGCATACGTACGGGCTTCTCAGGTTGAAGGGCGTCCGCGTCGTGTCTGACGATTGGTTTTTCGTTCGCTTCTTAGCTGAGGAAAATGTTGCTTTCGGTTCTGAGAAGAATTTCTACATCCAAGCAGACATAGCGGAAACTTGGGGGGAGTATACAAAACTTGTCGAGAAAGCTGAATTTGACGCGAAGGGTAGGGCCGTTGTGAACGTTAGGTGGATTGTTGGAAAGGGAAAGATACTACCCATGACCACGTTGAGAACGGCTATTTTACTAATGCGCGATCCGGAAGACGATACGGTTGTTAAAAAATTAACGTCCAACGAAGCTGCTAATTATATGGAAACCGTGGAATTTTGCAATCCTCATCTGTTAGTGAGAGATGAGCGAAAGAACGATTTACGAAGACGATTTTTCAGAGAGTTCTTCGGCCGCCTTGAAACCTACCTTGTGAACATCGTGTTACCACCCATCGAAACACACAGAGTGATAAAAGAAGAAATCTTGAAGATATAGCAACTCCATAAACCATCTTAGTGAAGGAGATTTTCGAATGCAGAGAATTGCTGTTGTAACCGCTGGCGGAGATGCTCCAGGAATGAATGCTGCAATCCGTTCGATAGTTCGCACCGCCATATTTCATGGGCTGGAAGTGCAGGGAATCGAAAGAGGGTATATGGGCCTTATTGAAGGCCAGATTCGCCCATTAAGTTCTCGCTCCGTTAGTGGCATCATTAATCTTGGAGGAACCATACTCAAAACTGCTCGATGTGAGGAGATAAAAACTGGTGGAGGCATTCAGAGAGCGGTAGATGTCTTGAAAACCCACAGGATTGAGGGCCTTATAGTAATTGGGGGAGACGGTTCCTTTAGGGGTGCTAGTGAACTGCATCGAGCAAGCGAATTGCCGGTGATAGGGGTGCCAGCAACAATCGATAATGATGTCGCGGGCACAGATACAACCATTGGCTTCGACACAGCCGTTAACGCGGCCCTGTTTGCAATTGATAGAATTCGCGATACGGCTACCTCCCATGAAAGGGTATTTGTCGTTGAGGTGATGGGTGGAGAGCGCGGGTTCCTCGCCTTGGAGGTTGGCCTCGCTGGAGGAGCGGAATTCATCCTCGTTCCAGAGATCAAGTATAATCTGCAGGATATCTGTAAAAAACTTAGGGAAGGTCGAGGGAAGGGAAAAACGTCTGAGATCATAGTTATGGCTGAGGGAGCGGGAAACCCCGCTTTTATTGTAGATCAGATAAGAAAAGAGACGGGATATGAAGTACGCTTAACCGTTTTGGGGTATATACAAAGAGGGGGACCACCGACAGCCCGTAGCAGAATCCTTGCTAATCTCTTCGGAGCGTACGCAGTAGAACAGCTCCTGAAAGGCGCGGAGAAAAGGATGGTAGGGATCAAAGGGCAAAAAATAATTTCAGTCGATCTAGACTATTCATGGAAGCAGAGGAGAGAACTCGATACAAGACTTTACCATTTAGCTGAAATCCTATCCGCGTAAAACTAAAAATTTGATGGAAGAGGAATTAATGAAACCTTTACAAGAAGCGTTTAGAGAACAAAAAATTGCTTATTTCTCCATGGAAATTGGACTGATGAATGAAATTCCCACTTACAGTGGAGGTCTAGGAGTTCTAGCAGGCGACACAATACGGTCAAGCGCGGATTTAAAACTCCCATTAATCGCGGTCACGCTTGTCAGTAAGAGGGGTTATTTCCGGCAGGAAATCGACGAGAAAGGAAGACAAATAGAGTATCCAGTTGAGTGGGAACCATCAAAGATTATGGAGTTGTTACCTACAGAGGTAAAAGTTCAAATTCAAAACAGAGATGTGAAGGTTAAAGCATGGCTTTATAATGTGCAAAGTTTAACAGGAGGAGCAGTTCCCATTTTTTTCCTCGACACCGATGTAGAAGGAAATTTTCCAGAGGATAGAGAGATCACTTCTTTCTTATATGGAGGCGATGAAAGATACAGGTTAAAACAGGAAATTGTTTTGGGAATCGGCGGCGCACGAATGCTTGAGGCGTTGGGTTTTAGCATAAGAAAATACCATATGAACGAGGGGCATTCCAGCCTTCTCACCTTGGAGCTGTTGCGAAGATATGAGATGGATGTCGATAGAGTTAAAGAAATGTGTATTTTTACTACACACACGCCTGTAGAAGCAGGGCATGACAAATTCCACTACGACATGGTTCAAGAAATAATGGGAGAAATCGTTCCCTTGGAAGTCCTAAAGAAATTCGGCGGTCACGATAGGTTGAACATGACTCGTCTTGCCCTAAACTTAAGTGAGTTTATTAATGGTGTGGCCAAAAGACATAGGGATTTTTCGAAAGAGTTGTTTCCCGGTTATGAAATTCACGCGATAACCAACGGCATCCATTCTTTCACTTGGACTTGCGAGAGTTTCAGAAGGATATACGATAAGTATCTGCCTGGGTGGGCAAATGAGCCGGAGTTGTTGGTGAGAGTAGACGGAATTCCGGATGAAGAGATTTGGCAAGCTCATATGGAAGCAAAAAAGGTATTGATTGATCATGTCAACAAAGTGACGAATATCGGCATGGATTACGACACACTAACCTTGGGATTTGCCCGAAGAGCTACGGGATATAAAAGGGCGAACCTATTGTTTTCAGACATAGAAAAACTAAAAAAGGTCAATAAGAAGGGAAAGATACAAATTGTTTTTGCTGGAAAAGCCCATCCTAAGGACGAGACGGGAAAAAGGCTAATTCAAGAGATCTCTGGTTACAGTAAGAAGCTGAAGGACAAAATCAAGATTGTTTATTTAGAAGATTATGATATGGAGCTCGCGGCTAAGTTGATTCCGGGAGTTGATGTTTGGCTAAACACTCCCTTACGACCATTAGAGGCCTCCGGCACGAGCGGAATGAAAGCAGCACATAACGGTGTCATAAATTTTAGCGTTTTAGACGGCTGGTGGATTGAAGGCTGGATTGAGGGTGTTACTGGCTGGGCTATAGGACCGCATCCAGATGAGCAGCTCTCAACCGAGGAGACTAAAATCAGAGAGCTAGATGATTTATACAATAAGTTAGAATACATAATTATTCCAATGTTCTATCAGAAAAGAGACGAGTGGATAAAAATGATGGAGAATTCCATAGGAAAGATCGCCTACTACTTTAACAGCCACAGAATGATGCGCAGATACGTCACTGAGGCTTACCTGTAGATTTTGTTCTAGAACTACCCTCAGCTTTCCAGTGGATCAAAAAAGTCGTATGGGAAAGATTTAATTATCCCATTTTGCTTTTAGTCCTATGGTGGTTGTAATGGGAGCTATTGTGAAGATTGATGAACGAGGAAGACTAGTCGTTCCATCCGAATTTAGAAACAAAGTGGAAACCGACTACTTTGAGCTACGTGAGGAGAAGGGGAGGCTGGTGTTAACTCCTGTTCCAGACCCGTTAAAAACTTTGATTGGAAGGGTTTCTCGAGCGAAACCTCTTAGGGATCTCGATGAAGCCGCGGAGGAAGAGGCTGAACGCACGGTAAGGGAGGAAAAGGGACACGCCAATTCTGGAGGCTGACCTTCTCTACGCTGCTCTAGACCCAAAGGATAATCATCATCAGGTCGCTAGGAAACTCCTAAGTCTAAC
>DAOUSM010000100.1 GCA_030627225.1 Candidatus Bathyarchaeota archaeon
CATGGCTTTTTGGGCTGCTGTTACCCCATGCTTACGAAGTCTTCAAAGTTTGCTGAGGTCGGAATCGAGTCTACACATGCTGGATGAGCTAAAAGCTTGTTTTCTGATGCTAAGGCAACAGCTGTATACTGCACAGTCATTAAGCCGCTGTTTAATCCCTTTTTCGCTTCTGGTGGAATTAGGAAGGCCGGTAAGCCATTGTTCAATTTCTCATCAAGAAGTCTTGCCGTTCTCCTTTCTGAAACGTTGCCAACAATCGTTAGGGCCATGCCAAGCAGGTCCATTGCAAGGGATATTGGCTGACCGTGGAGGTTGCCTCCTGAAAGATTCATGGATAGACGACCTACATCAGCTCTAGATGTTTCAATTCAAGCAAAAATAATAAAGATATTAATGAAGTTACAGCAGGAGCTTAAGCTGTCATATCTTTCATAGTCCATGACTTAAGCCTTATGAGAAATGTGGCTTCAAGGGTCGCTATAATGTATTTAGCTAAAATCTATGAGTATGCTTCTGCACGCATGTTCTTCCATAACCCATTACATCCGTACACTAAGATGCTACTATCTTCGGTTCCGGTGTTAACAGATGATGAAGAAGCCTTAAAACCCAAAGATGTGAAGTCGATGGGAGAAGTTTCAAGTGCGATTAATCCTCCATCAGGATGTAGGTTTCACCCAAGGTGTCCATTTGCAACGAAAATTTGTAAGGCTAAGGAACCCGAGTTTGTGTTAGCGGAGCAAGGGCATTATGTAGCATGTCATCTCTACACTAAAAAGCGTTAAAGCTTAACCTAGCAAATTGCATAGGCTATTTTAACAGTGTAGATGTCCTATACGATTAGGCTCTTGCACATTAAAGGCTTAACTGGCAAGGTTGCTTTGGGAAAATTCTTCTCTGTTCACTCTTAATTCCGTAGGCTGGTAATTCCTCTGCATGGGGTATTCCGCCTAAATCCCCCAGAAACTTAAAAATAGTAATAACATCAAATTTAAATAACTTATTAACTGTTAAGGGGGGAAACGGAAAACTGGAATTGATAATTATCGGTGCTGGAGCTGCGGGTTTAGCCGCTGGAGTTTACGCTGCGAGAAGCGGATTAAAATCATTGATTTTAGAGGAGAAACTAGCCGGAGGCACCACTGCAGATGCGCCATTGATTGAAAATTATCCAGGCTTTTTAAGCATAAGCGGACGGGAATTAGCTCAAAAGATGGTGGCTCATTGTAAAAAGTTTGGTGTGGAAATTCACGAGTTAGAAAGAGTCCTAAGCCTAGACCTTAAAGGTGAGAAGAAAATTGTGAAAACAGACAAGGCAGCCTACGAGGCGAAAGCGGTTATTATTGCTTCTGGAACCCACTACCGCGAACTTGACGTTCCAGGCGAGAAGGAATTTCGTGGAAGAGGCGTAAGCTATTGCGGGCTTTGCGACGGCCCATTGTTCAAAGGTAAACGTGTCCTCGTTGTTGGCGGCGGGAATGCTGCAGCAATAACAGCCCTTTACATAGCTGAACTTGCATCAGAGGTTAAACTTGCACATCGCAGGGAAACGTTAAGGGCTGAAGAAACGCTTGTGAGAGCGTTACAGGATAAGAAAAATGTTGAAATTTTATGGAACACAGAAGTGAAGGAAATTAAAGGCGAACAAGCAGTCAACAAAGTAATACTGTTTAACAATAAAACAGGAGAAACTAAAGAATTATCCATTGACGGTGTTTTCGTCCAGGTTGGAGAAGCCCCAAGCAGTCAACTAGCCAAGGAAGCGGGAGTTGAAGTTGACAAAGACGGTTACATTGTAATTGATATGCGGCAGCGAACGAACATCGCAGGAGTTTACGCGGCTGGCGACGTTACAAATCATCCGGTTAAACAGGTTGGAACAGCTGTTGGGCAGGGCATAACTGCAGCCCTAGAAGCCTATGGCTACATTCGAAGACCATATTATTACAAACCATAGAAAGCATTCCAAAAGTATTATATTTTCTGAACCATTCTCAAAAGCTTCTAAACTGTAATTGACATAGACATAACGTAAAGTAAACAGCGAACAATCATTGGAGAAATGTTAGAATGAGTGGGACGTGTGCTGCGGCAATAAACATAGACCAAGATTATTGCAGCCGATGCTCAATCTGCTACTCCATCTGTCCTTACGAAGCTATAACACGAGATTCCGAAACAGGCGAAGTGGAAATAGATTTGCAGAAATGTCAAGTTTGCGGAATATGTTATAGTGCATGCCCCGCCCTAGCCATAGAAATAGTCTATTATGATCATGAAAGCTTGCTGAAATATGTTAACAGCATGCAGAAAAAAAGCAAAAGCGACACGCTTGTGTTGATGTGTAGGGGGAACTCGCCTACAACATGTGAAATTGAGGAAATCCTAGAAGATCAAAACTTAAGCATAACCAATTATATTCCGTTGCGTTTGCCATGTTCTGGACGTGTCCCAACGGAGTTAATTTTTCAAGTTTTGAAATCTGGCATAAAAAATGTTGTTTCCATCCAATGTGAAGATGAATTCTGCAGGTTCAAAGAAGGCACCAAGATAAATGCTAGAAGGCTAATGTTAGGCAGAGCTGTTCTTGAACAGTTAGGATTCAGCAAAGACGCTTTAAAAGTGATAAAATATTCACGAAAAGCGGTTTATGAAACAGAAAAATGTGTGGGCTGCGACAAATGTGTCTTCATATGCCCATATGACGCCATAGAAGCAGAAGAATTTGCAACTCCGAAGATAAATTACGACTTATGTGTCGGCTGTGGAGCGTGCGCCCTAGTTTGTCCGCATCTGGCAATTCAAATTAAGGGTTTTGAATTTGAAAACGTTAGCAAATTGATAACGAGTTACGGAGAATCAGCCAGAAAGCTAAAGGCAGAAGGCAAATTTCCCGTAATCCTTGTGTTCTGTTGTCAATGGTCAGAATTCTCAGCTTTGGACGACCCAGAAAGCCTACTATTTAAGAAGAAAACTGTAGCCATGGAGATTCCATGCTTTAAGGCACTTGACCCAGTCCACATTATTGAAGCATTGTATAGCGGTTTTGACGGTGTCATGGCTGTTGTATGCTCTGAAGAAGACTGTAAACTTCAAGAAGGCGGAGAAACCGCTGAAAGAAACATGGCTGTGTTAAAGAAAACTTTAGAAAAGATGAGTCTGCTTGAACGTTTCGAACTTTTCACAGTTTCACCGCGATGCGTTGGAGAGTTCAACCAGAAACTGGACGAATTTTTCAAGAAAATAGCTTCTATGCCCCCCTTAAAACTGACAGCAACGGAGGCTAAACTACATGTATAAAATCGTAACCAAGAAGGGGTTAGCTCCAAAAATAAAGTTATTCGAGGTTTACGCTCCAGAGATAGCTGAAAAGGCCAAACCCGGACAATTCATAATACTAATCATAGACGAAAAAGGCGAACGCATACCACTAACAATAGCTGGCTACGACACAAAAAAAGGAACAGTAACGTTTGTATTCAATGAGGTCGGCAAAACAACAAAACACCTTGGGTTTCTAAAAGAAGGCGACTGTATAGGGAGCATTACCGGCCCCCTTGGGAATCCATCAGAAATCAGAGACTTTGGAAAAGTTTTGTGCGTTGCCGGCGGAGTGATGATTGCACCAATGCTCCTGCAAGTTCAAGCCTTACGAGAAGCTGGAAACACAGTCGCCACAATTATTGGGGCAAGGATAAAGGAGCTACTCTTTTTCGAGGAAAAAATGAAAGCCCTAAGCCATAAACTCTACGTGGCAACGGATGACGGCTCCAAAGGCTACAAGGGACTGGGCTTTCTGAAGGAAATTCTTGAAAAAGAAAGGTTTGACCGTTGCATCACCATGGGTCCAGTTGTTATGATGAAAAATGTTTGTGAAATCACGAAGCCGTTCGGTATCCCCACAATCGTAACTTTGACGCCTATAATGGTTGATGGAATGGGAATGTGCGGAGTCTGCAGAGTGACGGTCGGTGGAGAAACAAAATTCGCATGTATAGATGGACCAGAATTTGATGGACACTTTGTGGATTTTGAAGAGTTGATAAAGAGGCAGAGACTATTCCTTCCAGAAGAGAGGTTAAGCTCACTTTTATGGGAGAAGCTTGGAGGCGGGGGCTTTGGCAGAAAGTAAACCTAAACCCAAAATTCGGAAAGAAGTCGTGCTAATGCCCAAGCAAAAACCAGAAATTCGTAGACGAAACTTTAACGAAGTTGCTTTAGGCTACACTGAGGA
>DAOUSM010000046.1 GCA_030627225.1 Candidatus Bathyarchaeota archaeon
AAATCGCACCAGGCATAGACCTAGATAGAGACATCATACCACAGATGGACTTTGAACCAGTTGTTGCAGAAGATCTGAAACAAATGGACTCTCGAATCTTTAGTCAAGAGCGCATGGAAATTAGAGAGGAAATATTATCGAAGATGAGACAATAACTCCATCATTTCCCCACTTTTAATTAGAATCTACTGTTGACGCTATTGCGGACAGCGATACGTGGGATGTAACCTTCCAGCGTCCCCGAGTTGATTTAGAGCGCCAAATGCGCTCGCGGGCGAATTCAATAATTCATTTTTAGTTGTGGTTTTTGCTTTGTAACCTGTTCAACGATTTTCCAGAAGTCCTCTTCGGTTAAGCCTTTCTGCATCTCCCTCTGCAACTTTTTGATTTGGTAAAAGGTCATTTGCATTGTGCCTTTGTCCAAGTTTTCTTGCGTTCTCCTTATTCTTCTGACTATTTCATCTATCTGTCTCGGCGTTGCCTTGATTTCAGCTAGTGCCAAGCGATTTTCAACCAAATGCTTTCCTGTCTGTCTGCCCAGATAAAACATTGTTTCTCTTCCAACCATTTTCGGTGGAAATGGTTCATAAATGAGGGGATGAGCCAACATGCCGTGAATATGCTTGTCCGATTCATGCGAAAAAACATTTTCACCTACTATTGGTTTATGAAATTGTATGGGCAACGCAAAGCTTTTCTCAGCCAGTTGACTGAGCCTATAAAGTTTTTTCAAGTCTACGCCCGTATCTACATTGTAGAGTATTTCTAAGGCTGCAACAACCTCTTCCAAGGGTGCAACCCCCGCCCTTTCGCCAAATCCAGCCACACATGTCTGCGGATAGGTTACGCCTTCCTCTACGGCTGCTAGGGTATTTGCTGTCGCCAAGCCGAAATCGTTGTGACAGTGTATGGAGAATGGAATCTCCTTGTTAATCAGCTGCGAAAGGCCTTCTCTAATACGGGAAATGAGATAATGCATCGACAAAGGCCTTAAAAAACCAACAGTGTCTGCAATTACCAAACGGTCTGCTCCAGCCTTTACCGCCGCCTCAAAAATCTGTAAAATTTCCGGAAGCGGCGTTCTGGAAGCATCCTCCAGAACAAAGTTCACGATTACGCCATGTTTTTTGGCGTATTCAATGCAATCAACGGTTTTTTCTAAAACTTGTTCCTTAGTCATTTTCAGCCTATATCGCAGGTTCAACCTATTAAAAGGCGTGAAAATTGAAATTTCTTGTATGCCGCATCCCAAGCAAGCGTCTATGTCGCTTCTAATTATGCGGGCTGAAGCAGCAATGCTTGCCTGCTGAAAACTCTCATTTGAGATTCTTCTGACATTGTTTTTCTCCTCTTCAGAAAATCCGGGAAAACCGACAGTTATTATGGCTACACCCATCTCATCCATCATCTTAGCAAGCTTAACCTTCTCAACATAGGTTAGAAACACGGTTGGAGTCTGTTCGCCTTCCCTTAGGGTTTCGTCCCAAATGAAAACCTTTTTAGGAAGTTTTGGAGGCAAATTCTTTCTAAAACGATTATAATTCGCTATTAATCCTTGAGCCTCAAGTTTCTTAAACACTGTTTTTCTCATCTAACACA
Source organism: Candidatus Bathyarchaeota archaeon (assembly GCA_030627225.1). GTDB lineage: Archaea > Thermoproteota > Bathyarchaeia > Bathyarchaeales > Bathycorpusculaceae > DAOUSM01. The sequence continues at coordinate 1,600 of DAOUSM010000046.1, forward strand.
CTTTCCAACAATGCACATGAGGTACATGCTGTTATTTTACAGCCATTAATATAAGAATTGACTTTTATTGCAAATGAGAAAAGTAAAATCAACCACCGGCGACCGGTGGAAATATCGCTATCTCATCACTCTCTTTTATCTTAACTTTTCCTTTGATGTCTCTTATGTTCCTTCCATTAATCAGGAAAATTAGGTTGTCTCTTACTTTTTCTACACTGTCATCATAGACATCATTAAAAAAGCTTTCACCAATTGTACTAGCTGCATTCTCGATTAAGTTTCGAACAGTCCCATCGCATTTAACATATAATTCCTTAACTCCGTATTTTTCCCGCAATGTAGCAAATAATAAAACTTTAGCGGAGACTTCTTCCATGAGGCATCAACCTAAAGATTAATGAGATTAAAAAGAAGGGAAAGTAAGAGTCTAAAGTCTGATTCCTAATTCCTTTAGTTTTTCAGGGGTCGGTGTTCCGTTAACCCAGCCACGTAGCTTATAGTATTCCTCTTTCATTTTTTCAAGTTCAACCACATGTCCTTTGGCTGGTCCTTCGGGCATCGGCTCTTTAAGCAGACGCGAAGGCAATGTGTCATCTTTTCCATTAAATCCAAACTTGTTTAGGATGACTCTTTCGAGGTTGTAGATTCTCTCGCCGATTTTCAGTATCTCTTCTTCGCTGAAGTTCCAGCCCGTTACAGCTGAGAGAATTTCTGTGTAATCTTTCGCGCTTAGTGCAAACGTATCGAACAGACAGTTCACAGTTGAGTTAACTACACATGTGAAATCTTGGAAGATTTTTACCCACTTTGCCTTTCCCTCAGTTGTCAACGGATCTATCTTCTCGGGTATTCCAGCAATTTCAGGTGCAATTGTGTATCCAGTTACGTGGCATCCTCCTCTATTCGCTGTTGCATAGTTTAGGCCCATTCCCTTAACGCCTCTCGGTTCATATGCAGGCATTTCAAGTCCTTTAACGCTCATTGAAAGTTCTGGATGTCCATATAATTCACATAGCTTTCGGGAACCCAGTGCAAGGTATTTCCCAAAACCTGTCTTATAGGCCGTGCGCCATACAGCCTCAACTAATGCAGCTGCGTTACCGAATTTCAAGTCTAACCCTTGTAGTTCTTCTGCGGGAACGTATCCCTTTTCATTTAGCTCCATAGCTGCGGCTATTGTTGAACCCAAACTGATCGGGTCCATCCCAAGTTCATCACAGTAATGGTTTGCTTTAACTATAGCGTCCAAGTCTTTTACCGCTGTAGAGCTCCCAAGAGCCCATACAGTCTCGTATTCGGGTCCTTCAGAGTAAAGTATTTGAAACGGACCTGACTTCACGCTCGTAACTCTTCCGCATCCTATTGTGCAGCCCCAACACGCTCTTCTTTTCACCAAATACTTCTCAGCCAGTGTTTCGCCGCTGATGCTTTCCGCATCCGGATTCACCCCTGTCTGCCAGTTCCTATATGGAAACACTCCAGACTTGTTGATTATGTTAACTAGCACCGCCGTTCCGTATGTTGGAAGCCCCTCGCCTGTAACTGGGTTCTTCTTCATAGCGTCCAAAAACCTTTTCGAAAGTTCCTCGAACCTTTCCGGTTCTGCTACTGGAACCTTTCCGGTTCCAGAGACAACTATTGCCTTTAATTTCTTCGAACCCATGACAGCGCCTAAGCCTGTTCTACCGGCAGCTCTGTGCTCATCGTTCACTATACAAGCCATATACACCATGTTTTCGCCAGCTGGACCAATGCATGTAACGCTTGTGTTTTTGCCTTCAACTTTCTTCTTCAGAATTCTAGTTGTGTCAAAAGTGTTTTTACCCCACAAGTCTTTTGCGTCCCTTATTTCAGCGTTTCCATTTACAACCTCTAAATACACTGGCGTATCAGAGGCGCCTTGGATTACGATTGCGTCGAAGCCAGAGAATTTTAAGAACGGGCCCCATTCTCCTCCGGAGTTGGCGCTTCCAATGGAGCCTGTTAACGGCGATTTAAGAGCCATCACGTGATATCTTCCTGAAGACGGAAATCCTAGAATACCCGTTCCAGGTCCAGTTGCGAAAATTAACACATTTTCTGGATCTAACGCGTTGATGTCCTTTGGAGTAATGCCTTCTGATTCGTATTCTTTAAGGTACTGATAGAGTAGATAAGTTGCGTATCCTTTTCCACCGAGATAGTTCTTAGCGATTTTTTCATTAATCGGCTCAGTATTAATGGTCTTTGTCGTTAAGTCTACTTTCAGAATTTTGCCGACAAATCCTCCAAACATTTTACCACCATTCATAAATAGACCTAATACGCTTAAAGTTTTTCTAACCTAGAGAAATTCCAATACCCTAGACAATTAATCCGGCTTAGAACTCCATGCTACTTCTGTCTTCGCGTTTTCTCCATACTCCCGTAGTCGCATAATTCTATGATTGGGCATTCATGGCATTTCGGGTTCTGGGCTCTGCAAGTGTACTTTGCCAGAAGCCATAACAAGCCGCCCGTTCTTTCTCCTTTTTCCCATGGTATGAAAACCTTAAAGGCTTTTTGAATTTCTTCGTATTTTGCGTCTGGCTTAACCAACCCCAGCCTTTTGGCTATTCTATCCATATGAGTGTCCACAACCATAACTTCAGCGTATGAATGCCTGTGCGCAAGCAAAACATCAGCGGTTTTCTTGCCGATTCCAGGAAGTTCCATAAGCTTTTTCCTCGCTTCTTCTTTGGGCAAGGCGAGAACTGAAGATATGTCTCCTCTAAACTTTTCCAAGACTGCTTGAGAAAGCTCCTTAATCCTTTTCGATTTGACGTTATAGAGGCCACCACTCCTGATCGCCTCCCTTATTTCTTCAATTCTCGCATTTGCCAAAACCTCTGGTTTTACTTCAAATCTGGCGGACAATCCTTTATATGCTCTCACGCAGTTTATCTCGCTCGTATTCTGGGAAAGAACAGTAATTATCAAATTCTTGAAAGGGTCTGTTGAGGTTTCCTCGGGATATTCTACTGGCCACCAGTAGCGGCCATACTTCTCCTCTAAAATTGGAATATATTTCGGGTCTAGGGTTTTCATAATGCTTCCTTCTGGAGGTCTCAATAAACGATAGTCCCATAAACGGTATATACTATTCAAAATATAATTGTTAGCAAAGCTCGTGGAGGTGAACTTTTTGATTAAAAAGGTTCAAAACATCACCTTTCAAGTTTCGGATTTGAAAAGGGCTGTTGAATTTTACGAGAATGTTCTCGGTTTAAAGAAAACTGGTGAGTGGGGTAACTACGCCATTTTCGATGTGGGCGGAGTGGAACTTGCCTTACAACCCAACAGAAGATCCCTAATATTCTTGCTCGTTGACGACGTTGACGAAGCCTACAAGACCTTCAAGGAAAAAGGCGTAAAGTTTGTTACCGAACCTAAAGACCAATACTGGGGAGGACGAACAGCCGAGTTCGCTGACCCAGACGAAAACAAGTTCATTCTAGTGTCTTTCAAGAAGTAGCATCCCTAAAAGTCTGTTTTTTCCTCTCCGTAAATTAGCCAATGAAAACTTAACGTGTGCGAAAGATGGTTTGTTATACTTCATGAAATGAAAATTTACAACAATAAAATTATAAGGAGTAGCAAGAAAGTACACAAAATGTGGTGAAAATTATGGAAGTTAAGAAAATAGCGGTTTTAGGAGCTGGCTTGATGGGGCACGGAATATGCCAAGTCGCCGCCCAAGGCGGATACGAAGTCAGTTTAAGAGATATAGAGCAACGCTTCTTGGACAGTGGCATGGCAATGATCAAAAAAAGTTTGCAGAAGTTTCAAAGCAAAGGCCAATTAACAGAGGGGCAAGTTGCTGAAATTTTGAGCAGAATCCACCCAACATTGGATTTGAAAGGGGCGGTTTCTGACGCAGACCTCATAATTGAGGCGGCGCCTGAAAATGTGGAACTGAAAAAGGCCATATTTAAAGAAGTGGACATGTTAGCGCAACCCCATGCCATAATCGCTTCAAACACCTCTTCAATAAGCATAACAGAACTAGGCTCAGCAACAAAACGTCCAGAAAAGGTCTGTGGAATGCACTTCTTCAATCCGCCACAACTAATGAAGCTTGTTGAAGTTATTAAAGGAGCAAAAACCTCGGATGATACGATACAAACCGTGCTTGACGTGGCTCATAAGATGGGTAAGGAAACAGTTTTAGTGAAGAAGGACTGTCCAGGCTTCATTGTAAACCGTGTGTTGATTCCAGCCTTGAACGAGGCAGCGGCTCTATACTGGGAGGGCGTTGCTGACAGAGATGATATAGACAAGGCCATAAAGCTTGGATTGAACTGGCCTATGGGACCGCTTATGCTCATGGATTACATTGGAGCAGACACGGTGTTGGCGATTGCAGATGTTCTAACAAAGGAAATAGACCCGAAGTTTCATCCAAGTCCAGGACTGAAACAGATGGTTAAGGCTCAACTCCTTGGAAGAAAAACTGGAAAAGGCTTTTACGATTGGACACAAAAATAGTGGAGGATTTGAGAAATGGAGTTTAAGTATATAATTTATGAGAAAAGCGAGGGAATAGCCACAATCACGTTGAACCGTCCAGAAGCATTAAACGCCTTCAACAAAGAAGTTGTGGATGAAGTTTTACAAGCCTTGGAAGATGTCAAAAAAGACGGAAACGTACATGTCGTAATCTTAACCGGAGCTGGCGAAAAGGCGTTTTCTGCTGGTGCAGACATAAAGGCAATGAAAGGAATGAATTCCCTGAAAGCGAGAGAACTGTCGCTTATGGGAGAAAAACTTTGCAGTGCTCTAGAAAACTTGGAAAAACCAGTTATAGCAGCAATAAACGGTTACGCTTTAGGCGGCGGTTTAGAAGTTGCCATGGCATGCGACATACGCATAGCCTCGGAAAAAGCCCGCATGGGACAAACAGAAATCAACATCGGCTTAATCCCAGGATGGGGTGGAACCCAAAGGCTTACACGCTTAATAGGAAAAACAAAGGCGAAAGAGCTTGTTTTCACTGGAAAGATTATTGACGCGAAAACTGCAGAGCAACTAGGCTTAGTGAACATGGCGGTTCCAACAGACAAGTTTAGGGAAACCGTGCGACAATCCGCTGCAGAACTTGCAGCTAAAGCTCCAGTAGCCCTTAAAGTGGCTAAAGCCTTAATCAATAAAGGTGCAGACATGAGTTTAGACGCTGCAATAGCCCTAGAACGTGAAGGATTCGGCGTTGTCGCTTGCACAGAGGACCTGCAAGAAGGCGTTTC